>NZ_JBQHVO010000005.1:0-120412 GCF_052064465.1 Niallia sp. HCP3S3_B10
TAAAGTCCGCTCGACTTGCATGTATTAGGCACGCCGCCAGCGTTCGTCCTGAGCCAGGATCAAACTCTCCAATAAAGAGTTGATTAGCTCATTGCTAAACTCTAGCTTTTTTGTTACTTGTTGTCATTCTATAACATTCGTTATAAAATGATTATTGTTGACGTTTGTTTGTTCAGTTTTCAAAGAGCAATAAAAAATTTGGAGCGGGTGATGGGAATCGAACCCACGACATCAGCTTGGAAGGCTGAGGTTTTACCATTAAACTACACCCGCATTATAAGGTTGATATTTATTTTTAAGCTTGATATCAATGGTCGGGAAGACAGGATTCGAACCTGCGACCCCTTGGTCCCAAACCAAGTGCTCTACCAAGCTGAGCTACTTCCCGAATATGGCGCGCCCGAAAGGAGTCGAACCCATAACCTTCTGATCCGTAGTCAGACGCTCTATCCAATTGAGCTACGGGCGCATATTTCCGAAAGCGACTTTATAATCATACAACATATTTTATCGGCTGTCAACACTTTTTTGATGCGGCCGAGAGGACTTGAACCTCCACGGGGTTGCCCCCACTAGGCCCTCAACCTAGCGCGTCTGCCATTCCGCCACGACCGCACTACAAGAGATAATTTATTGTACATTCATAAATCTTTTTCGTTTATTAGATGGTGCGGGTGAAGGGAGTCGAACCCCCACGCCTTGCGGCGCTAGATCCTAAGTCTAGTGCGTCTGCCAATTCCGCCACACCCGCTTATTCTAATATATATAATGGTGAGCCATGGAGGATTCGAACCTCCGACCCTCTGATTAAAAGTCAGATGCTCTACCGACTGAGCTAATGGCTCGTGGCTGGGCTAGCTGGATTCGAACCAACGAGTGACGGAGTCAAAGTCCGTTGCCTTACCGCTTGGCTATAGCCCAATAATAAAAATTTAAATGGCGGTCCGGACGGGACTCGAACCCGCGACCTCCTGCGTGACAGGCAGGCATTCTAACCAACTGAACTACCGGACCAAACTTTCAAAATTACAAATAACAAATGACCCGTACGGGATTCGAACCCGTGTTACCGCCGTGAAAGGGCGGTGTCTTAACCGCTTGACCAACGGGCCATAACTTTAAATTGCTTTCTGGCGGAGAAGGAGGGATTTGAACCCTCGCGCCGCTTACGCGACCTACACCCTTAGCAGGGGCGCCTCTTCAGCCTCTTGAGTACTTCCCCAAAATGGCTCCGCAGGTAGGACTCGAACCTACGACCGTTCGGTTAACAGCCGAATGCTCTACCACTGAGCTACTGCGGAATAATATTCATCGACTTGTCCAACTATCTAACGAGACAGTTGCCAGCAGTTGCATTAACAAGTTGCTCTCTTGTCGACTCTTTACATTATAAGGACATATAAATAATAAGTCAAGCACCTTTCAAAACTTTTTTCGAAAATAAAATTCCTCATTGAAAATCACTTATCAACACTAATTATTTCTTCTAATTTTAATCTTCCTCTACATTTTCCACAAACATACTTTCTTATGTCCATTCTTTTTTTCCTAGTATATTTTTGTTGACATGAAACACAAGAATAAATAAGAACTCTCTTCGATTGCCCTTTCTTCCTTTCAGCTGGTAGAGAAGAACAAAACCTAGGACCACCTACTCTTTTAAGAAGCGTCTTAAAATCAGCATCCTTATGTTGATATCCTCTGTTTAATAAATGAAGATGATAATGACATAATTCATGCTTAATAATACCTATTAACTCCTCTAATCCCAATACCTCATAATACGTTTTATTAATTTCAATATTATGAGTGTTTAATAAATACCTTCCCCCAGTAGTTCTTAATCTAAGATTAAAAGATGCTTCATGTTCAAACTTTCTTTCAAAATACTTCCAAGAAATATCCTCAACTAATCTTTGTAATTCTTCATTTGTCATTGATCCGTTTATCCCTCCTCAACAAGACAAACTATTATAGCATACAATAAACTTATACCTTACTAAATCTTATCGAATGATATAACACCGTCCAAATCAAAACATTTTCTTATCCATTATATTATAGAGAGAAGTGCGCTATTGATGGATATTTCAAGAAAGTGGAAGGAACGATTTTTCGTTCCTAACCGAGTTTAATGATTACAACAAGGAGTGAATATAATGCCTAATTGGTTACAAAACCAAATTAAAAAAGCCTTCTTTGAAAAAAACAGCTATCAAGTAAAGCTATTAAATCAATGCTGGTATTACTATTGCCGTAAAAATACTCCAAGTTAGCTATCCTTTAGTGCTCGATTATGTGTAAAAATCCTTTACTCCTAAAAATTAGGATCACCTGTATTTCCACGCTTAAAAAACAGGCGATCCTTCTTTATTATTTCTCGTCTTTTGGACTTAACATAGTAAGCGCAACTCTTCCTTTATTTTGATCTACACTGTCTACCCAAACAGTAACTACATCCCCTACACTTACTATATCAAGTGGATGCTTAACAAACTTATTGCTCAACTTAGAAATATGAACTAAACCATCTTGTTTAACTCCAATATCTACAAATGCACCAAAATCGACTACATTTCGAACCGTACCTTGTAATTCCATTCCCGTTTGTAAATCTTCTAGTTTTAATACATCTTTTCGCAATAATGGTGCAGGAAGGTCTTCCCGTGGATCTCGAGATGGACGAACCAATGCATCAATAATATCTTTTAATGTAAGTTCTCCAATATTAAGTTCTTGTGCAATATCCTTCATTTCAACTTTTGTTAGTACTTCCTTTAATTCAGGAGTGCCGATATCTTGTGACTTAAATCCTAATTTAGATAGAAGTTTCATTACTTCACCGTAATGTTCAGGATGGATGCCAGTTCGATCTAAAGGCTCTTCCCCATCTAATACGCGCAAAAAGCCGATAGCTTGCTCATATGTTTTAGCCCCTAAACGTGGTATCTTCTTTAATTGTTTGCGATTGCTGAATTTACCTTCTTCTTCTCGTTTTTTTACGATATTATTAGCAACAGCCTTGGAAAGGCCAGCAACATATTGTAGTAAAGAAGACGATGCAGTATTTACATTAACTCCAACTTGGTTAACTGCTGTTTCTACAACAAAATGTAATGATTCTGCTAATTTTTTTTGTGATACATCATGTTGATATTGACCAACACCTACAGATTTTGGATCGATTTTCACTAATTCTGCTAATGGATCTTGTAATCTCCTCGCAATAGACACTGCGCTTCTTTCTTCCACTTGAAAATCCGGGAATTCTTCTCTTGCAATTTCGGAAGCTGAATAAACACTAGCTCCAGCTTCATTTACGATTAAATAATAAATCTCTTTATTCTGCTTATTTAGCATCTCAGCAACAAATTGTTCTGTTTCTCTCGAAGCAGTACCATTCCCCACTGCAACCATTTCAATATGATAGCGATCAAGAATGCTTTGAAACTTTGCAGCTGCATCTGCTCTTTTGGACACTGGTGGATGGGGATAAATTACTCCTATTTCTAATACTTTCCCCGTTTCATCGACTACAGCTAATTTACAGCCTGTCCGATAAGCTGGGTCCACTCCGAGAACCATTTTCCCTTTAAGGGGTGGCTGTAATAATAGATTTCTAAGATTTTCCGAGAAAATATGTATTGCCTGCTCCTCAGCCTTTTCTGTTAACTCATTTCTTATTTCCCTCTCAATAGACGGCTGAATAAGACGTTTATAACCATCTTCTATTGCTTCTTTCATAATTACTGTTGCAGGAGAATACTCATTTTTTATCCACTTTTTCTCTAAGTATTCTATTATTACATCTGTTGGAGCACTGATAGCTACTTTTAAGATATCTTCTTTTTCTCCTCGATTTACAGCTAGTGTACGATGAGGAACAATTTTATTTACTGGCTCTTCATATTCATAATACATTTCATAAATATTTTTTTCGTCCTTCTCTAACTTTTTAGAGCTAGTTTGAACTTTCCCAGTAAGCATCGTCTTGTTTCTAATCCACTTTCTACTCTCTGCATCATCTGATATGCGCTCTGCTAAAATATCTTTCGCACCATTGATCACATCTTCAATTGTTAATACTTCTTTTTCTTCGGATATATATTTACAGGCTTCCTCATCCAACGATTTTTCCTTTGTCAGACTTAATAACCAGTCCGCAAAAGGTTCTAATCCTTTTTCTTTCGCAATAGTAGCTTTCGTACGGCGTTTTTGTTTATATGGACGATATAAATCTTCTACTTCCTGGAGCTTGATTGCCTTCATAATATTATTTTGCAATTCTTCTGTCAGCTTGCCTTGCTCTTCGATTAAACGTATAACTTCTTCTTTTCTTTGAGCTAGGTTTTGAATATATGTATAGCGATCGATAATATCCTTAATCTGCACTTCATCTAGTGCTCCTGTTTGTTCTTTTCTGTATCGAGCAATAAAAGGAACTGTATTCCCATCTTCTATTAGCGCAATAACACTTTTCACCTGTTTAATCGATACATTCTGTTCTTTTGCAATAATAGCTAAATAATCCTGCCCTTTTTCCTGTTCCAAAACTTTCTCCACACAACTCACGATCCTTT
The DNA here is from genome assembly GCF_052064465.1 of Niallia sp. HCP3S3_B10. Classification (NCBI taxonomy): domain Bacteria; kingdom Bacillati; phylum Bacillota; class Bacilli; order Caryophanales; family Bacillaceae; genus Niallia; species Niallia sp. HCP3S3_B10. The sequence continues at coordinate 4,581 of NZ_JBQHVO010000005.1, forward strand.
CTAATCCATCGAGCAATCACTAAAAAAATATAATATCCATTCTCTTTCCACACTAAAAGTTAGTCCTTCAATTTTTACCTAATTCTATTTTATCAAAAGGTCCTATGAAAGCCTATTATCAATAGAAAGGAATTTGCCTTCTTCCTTTGGCAATTCTTAATAGCTATCAAGCAAGTATCTATTTCATAAATAAAGAGAGCTACTTTCAAAAGCTTGTTGATATAACCGACAGAAAAAAATATAATAAAACAGCAAAAAAAAGCTTACTTTAAAGCAAGCTTCCCAATATAAAAGTAGAATCATCATCTGAATTATTATATTTTCCAACAATACTATCTGCTATGGAGCTAATAGGCAAATATCCTTTTAGCAAATTTTTTATTCCTTGAATATTAAATCCGTCGGAAAAAACAAGGAATTTCGCGTGATTTTCAAAGGCAAAACGTTGCGTATGATAATGTTGAGGTCTTCCTGATAAGTAACCCGTTACTGGGAGTGGATAAGTCAATTTGCCTGAAGGAGAATAAAGAAAGAATCGAATATTACCTACACAGCTATAAATAACTGTCTTGGTAGCATAGTTAATTTTGAAAACACAGACTGCCGCTCCTCTTTTCTTTATAAGAACATTGTTAGATAGTTCCATTAATTCCTCAACAGATTTCGCATGATTTTCTTTAATCATCTCGGTAACTGCAACGGATGCTTCATTTGCGTATTCGCCGCTTCCAAGACCATCTGCTAATACACAAACAAAGTATTCATCCGTTGATGTATAAAAAAAACTATCTCCACAAAGGGTTTTCCCTTTCTTGCTAGTCTGATAGGCAAGTACATGGACATTATTATCTTTCAATTCATTCATAAGATAAACTCCGAATTATTGGACTCTGCCTGTATTGCTTCTTGGAGCTTTTTTATCGCTCTTCTTTGAAGCCTAGAAACATGCATTTGAGATATCCCGAGCTTTTCTCCAGCTTCCTTCTGACTAAGATTATCCAAATATGTATATTGAATAATACTTTTTTCTCGCTCCGTTAATACATGCAACACTTTTTCTAGCACTAGTTTTTGATTTACTTTTTCAAATCCTTGATCTACATCCCCCACAATATCTAAGAGAGTAACGGTTCCCCCTTCTGAATCTGCCTCAATCGAATGGTCAACAGATAAAGCCTGATAGCTTCTGCCCATCTCCATCGCTTCTAGCACTTCTTCCTCGGATACCTCTAGATAATCAGCAATTTCATTTACCTTTGGAGAACGCTGTAAATCGGTAGTAAGCTGTTCTACCGTTTTCTTTATTTTAGGTCCAAGCTCTTTAATACGCCTTGGTACATGAACACTCCACGTTTTATCTCTTAAAAACCGTTTAATTTCGCCAATTATAGTTGGTACAGCAAAGGCCTCAAAACTCTTGCCGAAGCTTTCATCATAACGTTGAATGGCTCCTATTAATCCAATAATTCCTACTTGTGCGATATCTTCGTGAAACATTTTCCCTTTAGAATATTTCCTTGCCAGCATTTCTACTAAATCACGATAATTTAAGACAAGTGCTTCCTGGGCTTTCTCATTTTGCGTCAGTTGAAATTCTTTAATTAATTCATTTACTTCTTCCTTTGATAAATGGCGATTAGGTTGAGATTGTTTCTGCATCCCTCTCCACCTGCTCTCCTTCGAGGTATTTAGTCATGAAAACAGTTACCCCGTTATTATGGTGAATCTTTACTTCATCCATTAATGTTTCGATTAAGTATAGGCCAAGTCCCCCTTCACGAAGAAATTCTACTGACTCATCCTGTTCATACGGACCTAAATCTTTGGTCGTAGAATGAAAGTCAAAACTCTTTCCATTATCGGCGACAATAACCTCTAGTCGATCATTATATAATCGAAACCCAATCAAAACATCTCCTGCGTCCTTATTCTTATACGCATGTTGCACAGCATTTGTACATGCTTCACTAGTAGCTATCTTTAAATCTTCAATTTCGTCATAGCTAAAGCCCATTCTGCTTGCAATCCCAGATAGTGTTAAGCGAATAATGCCAACATACTCTGGTTTAGAAGGGATTTTCATTTCGATGTACTCAAAATGACTCATTTGATTCCACCTTCTATCTTACTATTTATGTCTATAATATCTGCCAATCCAGTTATTTCAAATAGCCTGATTAAACGACTAGATAGACCAATCAACTTGAATTCACCATTGTTTGCTCGGACATTCTTAAATATCCCCACAAACACGCCTAAACCAGTACTGTCCATATAGTTAACATCTGATAAATCTATTACCATTTTTATTCCTTCTTTTTCAGAAAAGGAATAAATACGCTCTCTTAATTTCGGAGCTGTATACGCATCTATTTCACCAGAAACTTTAACTTCTACATCCAATTCTTTTTCCTTTACATCTATTATGATATTCATCCCGACCCACCTTTACATGATTACGATATTGTCTTTTACCCCATCGTTTACGGAGTTAAACTTTTCTTTTTAAAATAATTAAAGTAAAATCATCACGCAAATGAAATTCTTGAATTTTTTCTAATTCCATATAAACATTTTTGACAATATCTTGTGCATCTAAATGCATATGCTTTCTTATGTATCCTAGAAGAATTTCTTTATCAATAAAGCCTTCTTTCGTTCTGCTTTCTGTTACTCCATCTGACATTAAAACAATCATATCACCTGGATAAATTTCCTTTTCAAATTGTTGATATTTTGTCTTTTTATCTACACCTAGTAATAAGCCCTTTGTTTTAAGCTCACTAAACTGTTTTGTTTTCGCTTGATAATAAAGACCTGGTTCATGACCAGCCGATGCATAGTGAAATACATGCGACAATGTATCATATGCTCCGTAAAACATCGTAATGAACATACTAGGATCTACATTCTGCTCTACTACCCTATTTAAATTTTCTAATACATTGCTTGGTTTATTCCTATTTTCTGGGAGACTGTCCATTGCATACTTAATCATCGACATGCACATAGCAGCAGGAATTCCTTTTCCAATTACATCCGCGATGGCAATATTAATGATTTGATCATCATCATGAACGAAGTGATAATAATCTCCATTCATCATTTTTGCCGGAACACTGATTGCGCCAATATCCAACCCTTCTGCTTTTGGAATATCTGTACTTAATAATGTTTGTTGGACATTTGCAGCGATTTCCATCTCACTTCTTAATTCTTGCTGAACATGGCGAAGACTTTGATGTTCTCTATAAGCAAATCCATAGCCTATCATAACCTCTAAAAGAATATCAAAAGATTTCGTTACATATTCAGGCATATCCGGATATAAATCCACTAAAATAGATTTATGTAAACTGATTATATCTTCTGGTGATATTTTTTGTTCAATCGATTTCCTACTAAACTTTTGCCCTTGATAAAGCGCTTGTTCAGATTCATCTTTAATATAGTTCACAAGAAGATCTCGATACTTAGATTCCATCATTTCTCGGAAATCCATTATCTCTCTCCCCCTTATCTTAGCCACTTCACTGCCTGAATTTCTGTCCCCTCGCCTATAGAGGTTTTGATATCAAACGCATCCATCAACCGTTTTACTCCTGGTAATCCAGCACCTAACCCACCCGAGGTAGAAAAACCATCTTGCATTACTTGTCTTATATCTTTTATTCCAGGACCACTGTCTTTAGCAATTAGCTTCAAGCCCGCTTTCCCATTATCAAAAAGCTTCTCTATACAAATTTGCCCTTGTCCAGCATATAAATAGATATTTCTTGCAAGTTCACTAATCGCAGTAGTAATACGAGCTTGATCTACAATACCGAAGCCAAGCTCTCTTGCAATATTTCTACCTAATTGCCGAGCTGCAACGATGTCCCATTCATTTACGATTTTTACACAGGATTGGTCTCCCATAGGTCAATCCTCCAATTCCTGTTGTAATTTCTCCAAACCTTTTTCTAGATCTAAGGCAGTTAAAACATCGTTCAAACTGATACCTAGCTCTACTAAGGTGATGGCAACAGCAGGCTGAATCCCTGTCAGTACCACCTTAGCCCCCATTAGCTTCGACATACCGATAACATCACCTAATACTTTGGCAATAAATGAGTCTATAAAATCAATGGATGTTAAGTCAATCACTACTCCACTTGCACTAGTTTCATGGATTTTATTTAATAAATCCTCTTGAAACTGAAGGGCTGTTTGGTCATCTAATTCCCACTGAATGGATACTAGCAAATAGTCATACAGTTTTAATATTGGTATTCTCACTCTATTCACCCAAAACCAACCAACTTTCATTTAATATATTTTTACGTACTTCCTTTTCTTTTTTAGTTCAACTAAATGGACGAAAACCAATCCAAAACAAGCATTTCTTTTATACAATTTTGCCAAACAAAATAAAACTATCTTTCATCGAAAGATAAATATCCTGTATGCTCATTTCCATTGATTTGATTGCTCGATGTTTTTAAAACAGCTTTCCTCCATTTTATCACATAAAGAGATACTTTCTATTTTCAAAAACTTATATATTGAAAAAACAAGCGGTATTTTTGAGGCCACTGAAAAAGTGAATTACCTGGTGAATCGGTAGTTACCAAACCTTTCTAACTTAGTGTAGGTTTTTGTTTTCCGAGGCTTACCGCTCGCTTTCCACGGGGCGAGCGCCGAGCCGCTTCGTCGCTACGCTCCTGCAGGGTCTCGGACTTTCTCGCTGCTCCCATAGGAGTCAAGCGTTCACCTCTCCAAACCAACTTAATATTCGCTTTCAAATAAATAAATTCTTATTTAATTTGAAAAAACTATACTTTTTCAGTGCCCTCTATTTTTGGGCATTATTTTTCGCTTGATAATTAACTAATCCTATATGTATATAGGTTTTGACTTTTCTATATTCCCTATCTGATTATATTTAAAACCTTTAATTAAGAAATATTTTATCCTTTTAGAGAATTACGCTTCCTTTCCAATAAAAAATAACCTCCTACAATACGAAGGGGGTTACATTCTTATACATAACAGAACAAAAAACGCTATAAAAAAAAGCGCTCCAAACGAGCGCATTCTATCATTAAAATTCAATGAGACCTAAACTAATCTGTAGAGCTTCATCGACTTTTTCCATCATTTCCTCATCGAGATGAGTAATTTTGTCCGTTAGCCTCTGTTTATCTATCGTACGAATTTGTTCTAAAAGAATTACTGAATCTCTTTCAAAACCATATCGCTTCGCATCAATTTCCACATGAGTCGGCAATTTAGCCTTTTGAATTTGAGCTGTAATTGCTGCAATAATGACTGTGGGACTGAACCGATTCCCGATGTCGTTTTGAATGACAAGTACAGGACGGACGCCGCCTTGCTCTGAACCAACAACTGGGGATAGGTCTGCAAAATAAACGTCACCACGTTTGACAATCAAAGGATTACCCTCCGCTTACAAGACGTTCTACTGTATGCTCTGCCTCGTATTCTGCGAGAAAGCTTTCTGATGCAATGGATAAATTTAATTTAGCCATCTCCATATATCCTCGTCTCATCGATTCGCGGATATGTCTCTTTTTACGTTCGCGAAGATACATTTTCGTTGCTTGATAAATAAATTCACTACGATTTACATTTTCCTGCTTAACGAAGCCGTCCAATTCAGTTAACAAATGCTTTGGTAATTTTATCATGATCTCTGTCGTTGCGCTGGATTCAGACACAAAGATACACCTCCACCATCACTACACACCATTTTTAGCTCTGCTTTTTTTAATCATACCACTAATAACTGTTTCTGCAAAGTCCATTCAGCAATTCTACTGTATTATCCACCAAAAATTATCCCTTTTATGCATCAAAGAATGGAAAAAGCGAAAAATATTCTCAAAACAAAGAGGGGATTTACCATATTTTTCATCTATTATTATTTCTAGCTGGTATATGTGACCATAATTAATGTATTCATTTCTTTGATCATCCATTACTTTTATTTTCAGCCCAATGTTGAATTATTCTTTTACAATTCTCGCCAAAAATAAATCCTGCTATACTTTTCAGTTATAATCCGTTACTCCATCTCACTAATTAAGGGATTTACCGTTTCTTCAAAAACACCATTTTTTTTATATATACGGGGGACTCTTGCGGAAATCATACATGTGACCTCATAATTGATTGTGTCTAATTTAGTAGCAATTTCATTAACAGAGATTTCTTCATCCTTTTGCTTCCCAATTAACGTTATTTGCGTACCTGGTTCTAAATAGTACGGAAGCCTTACCATACATTGATCCATACAAATTCTCCCGACAATCGGCACTCTCTTTCCTTCTACGAGAACCTCTTGACCTTGCAATTTCCGCAACCACCCGTCTGCATAGCCAATCGGCAAAGTACCAATCCATTCCTCTTTTTCTGCCTCATATGTGGCACCATAGCTTACCCTATCGCCCTTGTTTAATTTTTTCACTTGGACCAATTTTGTGCGCAAGGAAAAAGCTTCTTTTAAGGAATAAGGCAAATCAGACTCAATCTCAAGAGATGGCGTCAATCCATACATGGAAATCCCCATACGAATAGCATTGTATTGTAAATCAGGATACAAAAGACTCGCGGCACTATTACTACAATGAACGATTGCTGGCAGCTTTGAAAATGCAGCAAGTAGTTCCTTAAAACGCTGGATTTGTTTCTCAAAGTAAATAGAATTTTTTTCATCTGCTGTTGCGAAATGAGTGAAAACTCCTTCCACCACAATATTCGGATGATTTGCCAGCAACTCTTCCACCTGCTGAATCTCTTGTTCCTTTCTCAGCCCAATTCTACCCATGCCTGTATCTAATTTTAAATGAATCGCCACGTGCGCATCTTTATTTAAAAATTGGATAGCATCTTCCAACCAATCGATATGATAAACCGTTAAAGTCACCTTATATTTTATAGCTATCGCTACATCGCGCGGTCTGCTTGCTCCAAGAACAAGTATGGGTGCAGTAATACCATTTTTTCTTAAATGAATCGCTTCATCTAAAAAGGCAACAGCTAAACAGTCTGCACCTGACAGCAATGCTTCTTTGGAAATTTGCAGAGCCCCATGACCATATCCATTTGCTTTCACTACTGCTATTATTTTATTATCAGCATGTACTCTTTTTCTTAATTCCCTAACATTATATGCAATCGCATCAAGATCAATTTCCACCCATGTATCTCGATAAAAGGTATCTTCTTGAATCAAAATCCTCACACGTCCTTCATGAAATAACAAACTTGTATCCTAAATTATTCTACTGTTTTTATCGCTTGTCAATTCCAATCCTTATATGTTTGTATGTATTGTTTCATTTATACATCAAAAAAACAGCTTCTATTATAGAAGCTGCTCAAAATTGTTTATTTAATCGCTTCTCCTTGAACGGAGCGCGCAACGGTAACTAATTCATCTCGAGTTAGGTCACTTGATGCAATTGTATAATCAACGCCTTCAAACGTCCATGATACTTTTGAATCCGTAACTTCCCCAATAGTAAAGCCTAAATCCACTGGATCTCCCTTACTAACAATTGGTCCTGCTGTAGCTGGTGCTACCTCTGCTTTTTCCTGAATAATGGTATAGGACACTACCCCATCGTAGGTTAAAATAACACGATTTCCGTTTTCCGTAGCCATTTTCTTTTCTTCTACCAAGCTAACTCCTTCTAACGGCTCTTCAGGATATTTCACAGCAAATTCTTTATCTTCTATTTCTCCCATTACCGGGATTACCATCTTAGCTGCTGTCATACTTTTTTGTAAATCAAAATCCTTTTTATCAAAGGAAACGTCAAACTTTACATTCGAGAACTTAACCGTAACAAGCGCTACTCCCTCTACATCCTTAACCTTCACACTCACAGGAGAAAGATCTTTTTTACTAAAAGCAATTTCCTGTGTTGGAAGCATTTTGTTATTCTGATAGCGTGTTTTCGTTTCAAATACATAATACTTATCTGTAGCAGAAAATTTCACATCTTTATCTTCTTCAATATCTTTTACTAAAGACTCATAGAGATATGCCTGACTACTATTTTCTGGCCACTCGCTTTGAAACTTAAAGCTTTTGTTTAAAGCCGGAGTTAAAACATACACACCTTCTTCATTTTTTAAGATCATTTGACTCTGATTCTTTGCCGAATTCTTTAGATTTACTCGATAAAAATCTGGGTCCTTATGCCAGACTTCCACTTCGTATGTTTGCGGCTCTGTCCCCATTTTGAGAGTCATTTCGGCGTCTGCTTTATACCCCTTTGTCTCGACCTTTTCTTTTAAATCAGTCAGAACATCTTCTTTCGATTTTGTTCCACAGGCAGTTAACAAAAGCATGACCGTTAGCCCTACAAATAGCAACCAAATCTTCTTGTTCATTTTTTCAACTCCCCTATTTTCATTTCACGTAGAAAGAGAGAAAAATAAGCAAACAGCATTTCTATTAAAAAATTCCATACCCTTATCCTTGTGAATTTTCTATTAGAAACCGAAAACCCATACTTGTCTCTCCTATTTCTCTATGAATATATGAGACAACCTTCGGGAATATGCTACTTGGAATAATATCTCTTTTCATTGTCATTTCGTTTATGGAAATGACAATCTAGTGGGAATCAATAAACTTTTCATAAAAAAAAGGAAAAAGGCGAAACACCTCTTTTCCTTATTCTTCAATAATTACTTGTGCGAAGGCATATTGTTTACTATGGGTAATAGATAAATGAACACCTTGAGAAAATGGCTTTAAAATGCATGGCTTTCCATGGGGATCATAGCTAATCTCCACATCTAAAAAACTTAGGCTTCCTCCTATCCCTGTTCCTAATGCTTTTGAAAAAGCTTCTTTCGCTGCGAATCTCCCTGCTAGAAACTCACTTCTACGATGACCTGACAGCAGCTCATATCTTTCCATTTCCATATCGGTAAGTATCCGCTTTGCAAAATTCGGCTTTCTTTGCATCAAAGTTTCTATTCTTTCTATTTCCGTAATATCTATTCCTGTCCCTTTTATCATAAGACAACTCCTTCTATTCCATTATTTATACGCATAATATATTGTATCTTTTCCTATTGTTTGGCTATTATTGTAGAAAGAAGCTTTATTAGGAGGTATCAAATACGGTTGTTTACCAGAAGAGAAAACTTTAGAGAGTATATTTCGTATTATCCAGTCGTATCTGCAATCCTGCTCATTCACCTAGTCCTATTTTTGTTAACAAATTTGCCCATCTTCCCAAACAAACATCTGTTAGATTTAATGATAGGTGTCAATCTATATATTGTAGAAGGGGAATGGTGGCGATTAATTACTCCTATATTTATTCACGGAGGATTTGCTCATCTTTTATTTAACAGTTTTAGTATTTTTTTATTTGGTCCTGCATTAGAAAGAATCCTTGGCAAATTTAAATTTCTCTTTATTTACTTAATTACCGGTATTGCAGCAAATATTATAACACTCCTGATTGAACCTCTTACTTATGTACATTTAGGTTCTAGTGGGGCAATTTTCGGCTTATTTGGCTATTATATTAGTCTAGTCGTTTTTCGAAAAGATATCATTTCTCAAAGTAATGCACAAATTATTACTACCATCGCTGTTCTTAGTTTAATCATGACATTTTTACAGCCAAACATAAATATTGTTGCCCATATTTTTGGCTTTCTAACTGGTCTAATCATTGGAAGCTTGTCTGAATCAAAGGGAAAGAAGATTATTTCCAGCTATAAAGAGGAATGGTACTATTTAAAACAGCAGCTTCGGCACACAAAAAAACCTGAAGGAAAATCCATTATTATTTGGATCATTATCTTCGGCCTTGCCATTATTGGCTTGCTTAGTCAATAAACGATAACATCACTAGCTTATTACAAAAGAAGGCTGCCTTTATAGCAACCTTCTTTTCTTATCTATAGGAATACCACTCATAAACCTTCTTCACATCACCTTTTGAAAGGTCTGTAACCACACCCGTTGCCCCCCCGGCACCAGAAAGAACTACTCCTTCAATCGAGGCAAGCTCTCCCTTTCTTTGCCACCATCCCTCTGTATAATAGAGAGCTTGAATACGATTACGCTTCATAATAAATGTCGTCTTGTGGAATTGACGGAAGGATAAGGTTAGTTGTTTACCTAAGATAGCATAGCCTGCTGAGCGATAATTCCAATATCCCCACATTGGTAAAATCAATAATAGCAATAACGATAGCATTCCCCATCCATGAAAAAAATAAATGAGTGTGCTAATAATAGGTAGTGCAATCCAGCTGTTTTTAACAATATATCGCCAAACAGACCGTTTTGGTGGTGGTATTAGCTGCTCACTCCATTCATATTCAGGAACCACTTCCTTTAGTAATTGCGGTAAATCCTTTTTCTTTAACAAGGGAACTGCCAATACATTTGCAGCTTCTATATCATTAAAAGATCCTCCTGCACTAATTAAGGATACGCCTACTAAATGAAATGGTTGGCGAAGCATAGCCTCCGTTACTTTAACTGCCTGAATGCGTTTTAACGGAATCGTAATTTGCTTTTTCTCAATTAACCCCCGTGTAATAATCAAATCATCATTCGTCTTTGATAAAGTAAAATTCGCATATTTGAGCAATGTAATAAACAAAGATAAAATCCATAATAATACACATAAAATAAATACAACGATAGAAATTAAGGCCAATCCACTTGTAATGAACTGATGAACTTGCTCATAAATTCTTTTGATTGGAATTAATTCTTCAAACTGGGAAACGAAGGCGAAAATCGCGGAAATAATCACTCCCACTCCACCAGATGTGGTGGCCAAAATAGCTAACTGTTTATTCGTGATACGATAGATTTCTTGTTGAACAGGTTCTATCTCTTCTATCTCTTCTTCCAATACTATTTCTTCGTTTTTCTTTTTTATGATATATCTTTTTAGCTCTTCGGCAAGCTTTTTTGATATAGCTGTAAGCTCACCTTCTGCTTCTACGCCCCCTGCTGTTTCTATCTTAACTTTCACCAGACGGAACGGACGATGAAAAATCCCTTCAGTAAAATCAATACTTTGAATTCGTTCAAAGGGTATATACCTCTTTTTCTTAACAAATACCCCATACTCGATACGCAATTCATTTCCTACAACGTAATAAGTAAAATAATTCCAGTGCAAAAAACCACTAATTAAAATCACAACAAGGAGCAGGATTGCTCCTAAAATCGTATATAATCCCCAGTCTGAAGGCTTTCCTCCAAGTACAATAATTCCTATAAAAGGGAAAATCAATTCTTTTAGACGCTTTAAAATTATATAAAGAACCGAAATAGGATGAAGTCTTCTTTTTTCAAACATCCTCTTCCGCCACCTTCGTTTTGCTAGAAATATAATGTCTTATTTCCTCTGCCTCCTCTACTTCAAGCACAGGAATTTCATGGATAGTAGCAGCAGTAGAAATAGAAACTGTCGCAAGCTCATACTTCCTTAACAATGGTCCCTGCTTCATGTCTACATGTTGAACTCTAATCATCGGAATTAGAGTTCGCTTAATTACAATGACACCTTGCTGAATTTCAATTTCATCTCCTCTGACTTCGTATCTCCACCTCTTCCATTTTAAAGGTGGTAGAATACCAATGGTCAGCACTGTATGAACAAGAAGATAAATAATTATCCCTATACTTATCAGAATATGCCAGTCAAAAAGAATAGCCAGTGTGATTACACCACCGCCAATAGCCATCATGATAAGAGAGGATATTACTCCTGTTATTCGCCAAACAATTATTCCCTTTTTCGATAATCTATTTTGAGGTATCGCTATCAATTACTTTCCCCCTTTTTCTACATTTTGTCTGTTTATACTAACTATATACGAAAATAGGAGAAAGTAGTTTCAGATTTTTTCTATCAAATATAAGAAAAGCCTCAATGAAGTAATTTTTTCATTGAGGCTTTTCATGCTAAGCTTAACGGTAAGACTTAGATTTATTGTATCCACCACTTGATTGTCCTTGGCGTTTGTTACTGCTATAACCTTGTCGTTGACGGGAATTATAATTTTTACGAGCACCACGATCATTATTTTTATCATATGGTCTACGATCACGTTTAACCGGTAGTGGTTTCTCTTCTGTTAACTTAACAGGTGTTGTATCCGGTTCTTTTGTCAGCATTTTTAGAACTGCTGCAACGATTGTAGAAGCATCTTTTTGCTCTAATAATTCGTCTGCTACATTTCGGTATGAATCTAAATTGTTTTCATCCATAATTTGCGAAATTTTTTCAATCACAGCTTTTTGCTGACCTTCAATTGCTTGATCCACTGTTGGCGGAATCATTTTTTCCATTTTTCTCTTTGTTGTTTTTTCCACAACTTGAAGATAAGATCTTTCTCTATACGTAATGAATGTAATAGCGACACCTTCTTTGCCAGCACGGCCAGTTCGGCCAATACGGTGAACATAGCTTTCTGGATCTTGAGGAATATCGAAATTATATACATGCGTTACACCAGAAATATCCAGTCCGCGTGCTGCTACATCTGTTGCGACAAGTACATCAATGGTTCCTTCTTTAAATTTACGAAGTACAGACATACGTTTTGCCTGACTTAAATCTCCATGAATACCTTCTGCTGTATAACCACGCAGATTTAATGCCTCAGAAAGTTCATCAACACGACGTTTTGTGCGACCAAAAATAATTGCCAACTCAGGCGATTGAATATCCAATAGTCTTGTTAGAATATCAAATTTCGTTTTCTCCTGTGTTTCAATATAATACTGTTCGATTAATGGTACTGTCATTTCCTTCGCTTTCACTTTTACTACTTCTGGATCTTTCATGAAGCGCTCAGCCATTTTTCTAATTGGTGCTGGCATAGTAGCTGAGAATAATAATGTTTGTCTTTCTGTTGGGATTTTTGAAAGAATTGATTCAATATCATCAATGAATCCCATATTCAGCATTTCATCTGCTTCATCCAATATAACCGTTTTGACACTATCCAAACGAAGTGTTTTACGATTAATATGATCTAATATACGTCCAGGTGTACCGACAATAATATGGGGATTTTTCTTTAAAGCACGGATTTGGCGATTTATATCCTGTCCGCCAAAAATAGATAAAACTCTTGTACGTTTTCCGTAGCCGATTTTATATAATTCTTCTGATACTTGAATAGCAAGCTCTCTTGTCGGTGCAATAATAATCCCTTGGATTACTTCCTTTGCAACATCAATCTTATCCACCAATGGCACTCCAAAAGCTGCTGTTTTCCCAGTTCCTGTTTGCGCTTGACCAATTAAGTCTTTATTTTGAAGACTTAATGGAATAGTTTCTGCCTGAATAGGTGTAGCTTCTTCAAAGCCCATTCTTTTTAATGCCTTCATTGTAGCAGGACTAATACCTAAATCTTGAAACTTTACCAATATATCCAATCTCCTTCTAGTCATTAAAAATATCCATAAACAGATGGATGTACTCCATCATGTCAACCATTCGTATGTACCTCACTTTCTAAATGAAAACATATTAAAATGGCATATCGTATTCATCACATTATGCCTTTCCCCATACAATTAAAAAGAAACGATAGTCGTTATTATATAAATGATGAAAGTTATTGTTGGTTTCAATAGCCTTACAACCTTTATCAGGAGAATGATGAGGTATATGCTACTATTTAAGTCTTATTAGTTATGAGATACTATTTAACCAAGTTCTAAATAGGAGGAAATTTCAAATGACTTCTATTTATTATTTTATTAATAGCTCTGTTACCAATTTGTGATAATGTCTATTCTCTCATAGAGAATCTTCAAAATTCACGTTCGAAAACAACATGATCTTTTCACGGAGCTTTAAACAAATTAGCTAATCTGAGAAAAGTTAGCCAAATACAAAGAAATAACACATACTTACCTTTAAAAAGAAAACAACTCATTCATAACAAAGCATTTCTTATCAAGGGAACCTTTCGTCAGTGGTGTTTACCCTTCTCTCCCACCGATTGTCAGTTGAACCATTCGGACCTTTAAGGACAGTTGATTTCCAAGCTATCCCTCAAATTCCCATAAGCAGGAAGTGACAGTCATAATGAAGTTTATAAGTGGGACTTTAGATCATTTCTCTCTATTTGACTAATTTATCGTTTAAAATAGAATGTTTATACTTTACTAACATTATGCCCCAAATGTTATGTTTCTTCACGTTACTTTTTAAAATAATCTTATCACTAAGAAATACGCTTTGCAATAAATTGGGTATTCGAAAATCTACGTTTTATACATGTTTTCCCCATTTTCGCATTGTAAACGTTTTACACAAAAGAGAGTTTGCAGCGTTCGTTTATCATTTCCTATAGAAATAGTATCTTTTTCCTATTGTTCTCTCTAACAATGCTTAATTGGAGAGTATAGAAGGGCAAAGCTTGCCTATCCTACTCTTTCCATTCAAGCAAACTTCTATACATCAGAATTTTTATGTTGTCACTTCTAATTTATGAGGGCTCCTTGAGGAATGTTATTATTTCTTGAAATAATAATTCTTTTCTCTCACAATGACAAATTAAATGCTTGGAATCTTCTACATAGATGATTTTCTTGTTTTCAGCGCGAATGGTATTGTATAAATAGTTTGCACTTTTCAATGGCACAATGCCATCTTTCTCTCCTTGGGCAATCAAAGTTGGTACGTGGATGTTAGACAACAATGGTCTCACATATTGGACAAGCTTTCGGAACTGGATAGTAGCAGCTAATGGGGTACTTTTTATTTTGTTTATATAGCGAGTAAATAACTCATTTTCTCTCATTCGCCCTCGAAAAAAATCCGCACAGATTATTCTTATGTCCTTTTGAAGCTGGACAAAATTCACATAATAAGCTGCTGCACTCAATAGGATTAATTTCTTAATAGGATATTTTGTTGCTAAATAGCTTGCTATTAATCCTCCCATCGAAAATCCGACAACATATACGGTATCATGTCTTTTTAATAAATCTCTTAACGTATCTTCTGCATGCAAAAGCCATTCATTATACATAATGCCCTTTAATCTCAATTCATTTCCATGGCCAGGTAGTGTGGGGATGATACATTCCCAATTGGAATGTTGTTGAATATATGTAGCCAGTGGTTCCACTTCCATCGGGGAACCTGTAAATCCATGTATAAACATACAAGCTGTCATATTATAGCCACTCCTTTTAGAGTTATTTTACACTATAAAGGTAATTTTTCCAACACTTGAACTTTCCCTTTATAATGACGCCTGTTGTTGTCAAAAGACAAATTAGCTAAATTAAAAAAGCCAAACCTACAAGAAAACGATTTTCCGCTTATCTATCGGCTGGCCTCTTTCAACTATTGAATAGCCTTAACGATTTCCTCCAGCTTCATTCCTCTAGAGGCTTTAACTAAAACTACTGTTTCTTTATTTACATAATGGGTTAATGTTTGTATTAACGGTACTTTGTCCTGGAAGGTAAATATACGATCTTCTGGGAGAGCCGTTTTCGCACCTCTTGCAATAAAACTTCCCAGATTTCCATATGTCAAAACATAATCAATTCCCTCTAGTTTTTCGCCTATTTCATAGTGAAATGTCTCTTCATTATCCCCAAGCTCTAACATATCACCGAGAACAGCGATTTTCTGTTTATAGCCTGGCAGCTTTTTTAGAACATCAATTGCAGCAAGCATCGAAGTTGGACTGGCATTGTAAGCATCATTAATAATTTTAACACCTGATTTTCCTTCCACTAATTCCATACGCATATTAGTAAGCTTTAATGATTGTAGTCCTTTATTCATTACTTCAAAAGGAATGTTAAAATACTCTGCCACAAGCATTGCCGCTAATGCATTTAAAATATTGTGATTTCCGAGAACCGGTAGTTCAAATGGATCAGAAATCTTATTAATATGAAAAACACTGCCATTGTTTTGTGTCTGGATATGAAGAGGATATAAATCATTAGAAGGATTCATCCCGAAGGTTTTCTTATCAAGAGTACTATTTTTCATACGACTTGAAAGAAGTGGCTCGTCACCAAAATAAATGAATCTGCCGTTGTCTTTTAATCCATTTAATATTTCTAACTTCGCCTCTGCGATTCCTTCTCTTGAGCCTAAATCCTGCATATGGGATTCGCCGATATTGGTAATAACAGCAATGTCGGGTTCAGCTAGTCTGCTCAAAAAGTCAATTTCTCCCCTTCCACTCATTCCCATTTCTAAGACAGCAATATCCGTATCCTCTTCTAAACCAAGAACAGTTAAAGGAAGACCAAGATGATTATTATAATTCCCTTCTGTTTTTTGCACCTTATATTTTAAAGAAAGGAGACTAGTTGTCATATCCTTTGTAGAAGTTTTCCCATTGCTTCCTGTAATTCCTACTACTTTAACACTCAACTGCTGAAGATAGCTTTTAGCAAGAGCTTGAATAGCTGTTAAAGAATCCTCAACAAAGATAAGCGGCAGATTCTTTGGTGGATTCGGAACATCCTTTTGCCAAAAAGCTGCAGCTGCTCCTCGTTTTATCGCATCTTCGACGTATTGGTGCCCATCCGTTCTTTCTCCTTTAAATGGAATAAATAATTGCCCTACTTCAATTTTTCTAGAATCAATGGTTACCCCATTAATTTGAACATCCGCAAATTGCGTGAAAGAATCCACATTGCCGGCCATTTTTGCTATTTCTGCATATGTACGTTTAATCACGAAAAAACCTCCTTTTTCCAATAGTTTATTAAAAAAATATTTATTATTTTCCGCTGAAACCTGATATTTGATGGAACAAAAGAAGAGGTATTATTCTCACCTCTCCTTTTGACCGTTGTTATACAAATATACATGTTCTAAAGTCTATTTACTATGGAGCAATCTGAATCGGTTAACAAGCATCCAATTAACAAATGCCTTCCCATTTCTTCTCTATTAAATCGTATATTTGATATTTTGTTTTTCTGTATGTCTTTCCACTGCAAGATCTACTAATTTATTGATTAAAGCATCATATTCTAAACCTGTGTGCTTCCATAATAATGGGAACATGCTGAACGGTGTAAATCCAGGCATTGTATTTACTTCATTAATATAAACTTCCCCCTCTTTTGTAAGGAAGAAATCTGCACGTACAAGGCCAGAACAATCAAGTGCTTTAAATGCTTTAATCGCATCTGTTTTAATAGCAGCATATTCAGATTCTGTAACTTCTGCTGGAATAATTAAAGCTGTATCTCCATCCTCATACTTTGCTTTATAATCGTAAAAATCTTTTTTCGGAACAATTTCTCCTGCTACAGAAACTTCTGGGTGATCATTTCCTAGTACCCCTACTTCAATTTCTCTAGCTATTAAGCCTTCTTCGACAATAATTTTGCGGTCAAATTGGAATGCTTCGATAAAGGCAGTTTCTAATTCTTCTCTAGTCGTACATTTACTAATTCCTACACTTGATCCAAGATTAGCAGGCTTGACAAAACAAGGAAAACCTAATTCCTTTTCCACACGATCATACGCTGCCGCTTTATTACTTTGCCAGTCACTGCGGATAAAAGAATTATATTTTACTTGGTTTAGTCCAGCTACTTCAAATATATTCTTCATAATTACTTTATCCATTCCCGCTGATGATGCTAAAACACCATTTCCAACATAAGGAAGATTCAGAAGTTCCAGCAATCCTTGTACGGTTCCATCTTCGCCGTTTGGTCCATGAAGTAATGGAAAAATAACATCTAAGGAAGCCTCATCATTTGCTTGGAAGAGAGTAGTAGAAAGCGCATTTGATCCGATTTGCTCCTGTGAGTTAAACGCAAGCTCTTTTACATTTTCAACAGGTCCCATTAATTGTGGTCCGCGCACCCATTCACCACTCTCCGATATGTAAATTGGATGAATATCATATTTATCTGTATCTAATGCTTTAATTACTGCCATTGCTGTTTGCATACTAACTTTATGTTCAGCAGATTTTCCGCCATATAATAATCCAAGTTTCTTTTTCATTATGAGTTACCTCCATTTAATCAATGCACTTGTTTATTCTACCACTAGAACCAGACCTTTAAAAAGAAAACATGTAAGTCAAATAACAATTTAATCAGACCCTAATAATCCTTTTCCATTTTAACTCTTATTACCATATGAAAAAAGGGCTAAATTGGAGCTTATTTATTTAAAATTTCTCCCTAAGAAAGAAAAATTATCCTTGCTCCTTTATCTTATCTCAAAGAAACAAGTACTTCATGAAAATAGCCACCTGCCAACCTTTTTATTTCTGATTCCATTTCTTTTTCATACTCGACAATAAAGCATGTAGCTGGACCAGAAGATTTTAAAAGATCAACAGAGCATGTCACTTCTTCTTCTTGAAAAAGCTTCCCCTTTAACTGTCCTAATTCATAAAGAATTCCCTTAGAGCCAACTGGCTGTAATCGACATTTTACTTCCTTTGCAAAATGAGAAAACAAAAATAAGGGAACAACTTTATCTTCCTGTAACATTACTTCTTCCCCAACAAGGGGACTTCCAATAACCGCAATTCTTCCATTTACAATGGATGTCTCCTTGAAATCAGCTTGTCTTTTTCCAAGAATCGTAAGCCCAACAGCTGATTGACAGAAGGAAAAATTGCTCTCTGTACTGCCTGTTATTCCAAGCTCACCATCTAACCCAAGCTCCTGCACTCCTTTATGTATACCTGTTACAAGGGGAATCCAAGCATCATTTCCACAAAAATTCTGCAAAATTACCGAAAACGGGATTCCTCCTGCTGCCAAACATTCCATAACTGCTACGCGAAAAGAAAAATAAGAAACTATATCATAGGGAACGGAAACTTGATCCTCTTCTTTCTGCCCAATCCCTCCACTATTATCTGCACTAATAACCATTACTTCTTCTTGATTCCAGGGAACAATTTGTACATCTCTCATTGCTTCGCCTCTCCCCACCCTTTAAGGAAAGATTCTAGCCTCGGCATTAACAGCTGAGCAATAATGCCGTTTAATACAGCACCGATCAACAATACTGGAACCATAGAAATATAAAAACCTTTTCCCATTAGGAATAAGAAAGGAAGGGGCAGTAGAACTCCATTTCCTAACACAAACCATAAATAGGAGATAATTCTAATTCCATTCTGATAGATTTTAGTAAAAATAAAAACAAGCAAACACATTTCTATCGCAATAAATAAATGAAAAATTCCGAGTGGGAGTCCTCCAATCAAAGCAGACACCAGATGACCGAAAGCAGCTACTATTCCTCCAGCAATCCCACCTAAAAATACACCCGCAATAAGACTCGGAAAACTATCGAGTGCAACACTTCCAATGAAGCTTGGAATTTTTATAAAAGCACCAATAACCGAAATTGCAATAAAAATAGCAAGGATATTAATCTTCTTTACGTTCATTTCTCTCTCCCTTTTTAGTTGTTCGAAATACCTTTGCACTACGTACATACTCGACATCTGCCACATCGCTTCTATAATTAATCACCCTTGCAAGCGCAAAAAAGTAATCAGAAAGTCTATTTAAATATTTTAATGGCAATTCCGGTATATCTTCATTCGTTTTCACCAATGTCACCACTAAGCGTTCCGCTCTTCTTGTCACTGTTCGTGCTAGATGCACAGTCGCTGCTGCTTCTGTCCCTCCCGGCAAAATAAATCGCTCCAAATCCGGCGTCTCTTCCATAAAAGCATCAATTCGTTCCTCTAAATAGGCAATAGCCTCTTCTGTTAACTTCCATTCTCTTCTTTTTGAGATACTCGCTAAATCTCCCCCACAATCAAATAATTCATGCTGAATTTTCTCTAAGTCTTCTTTAATATCAGCAAATTGTTCTCCCGCTAATTGCGCAACTGCCAATCCAACAAAAGAATTTAATTCATCTACTGTACCGTATGCTTCTACACGAATGTCATCCTTTGATACTCTTCCCCCAATTATACTAGTTTCCCCTTTATCACCTGTTTTTGTATAAATTCGCATATTCTATCCCTCTTTCTGTTTATTTGTTTAGTGTTTTTGCGATTAGTGCTTTTTACGTTAAATGTAATTTTTTCTTGTAGTTGCTTTGTTGCTTTAGAACTTGTCTTGCTTTTTGAAAACCACTTTTCTCTTGCCCGCTTCGGATTTCAGCGTTCATCCCGCTTTTAAAAACCACTTTCACTAATCCCATAGCCTCCCTACCAGTCACCCACAAACCAAATTCACCAACTACTTTAATCGCTCATTCAACCCATACCAAATAACATCCACTCTATCTGCCTCTGCTGCAATTCGTTGAAAAATCAGTCCTGTAGCATCTCGCCAAAAGCGATCTTCCTTATCAATCGGTACGATGCCTTTCGTAATATCGCTACCAATAATAAACACACAGCGCTTTTTCTCTTCTCTTTCCCATTGAAGTAAAGTCTCTACTTGTTTTTCTAGATAATGGATCGTTTGCTCCAACGTTTCTTCTTTCAGACGATTTTTAATCATCCACTCCAACCCTTCTAACATATAAAAGGAATCCTTCTCATCCGTTGTAATCTTTATTTCCTTTTCATCAAACAAACGGAGGACCTTTCCTACTGTAAATCCTTGCTCCTTCGTAAAGGAGACTGCCCAGCTTTTTTTCCCGTGAAAGCTACCTCCTGTAATAAAGTGCATCTTTCCTTCCTCCTAAACCTTTCTTTATTGGACCATATTAGTTCGATGCCCTCTCCTGGCGAAATGCTGTAATCCCAAAACTCCTTTTCTGTTACACCATATTTACTAAGTAAATAACGAATAACCCCACCATGTGTGACAACTGCCATTCGATCGCTTTTCTTACTCTGCTCAATTAAAAGATCCCAGCCTGTATCTACTCGCATAACAAACTCTTTAAAGGATTCTCCATTTGTTGCTGAAACTGTAAACGGAGCATTTAGCCATTTGCAATAGTCAGGGAGCTCTTTTAGTTGGTCATATGTTTTTCCTTCCCACTCTCCAAAATTTATTTCTCGAAAATTAGGAGTACTGTGTATGCTCTGTTCAGGAAACCAATAAGTTGCTGTCTCTTTCGCTCGCAATAAATCGCTTGTACTTATCCATTCATATTTAGACACTGGGCTTCCTTTTTCATAAAGGTCCGCTTTCCCGTTTTCACTTAAAGGAGCATCCAGCCAGCCAATGTATGCTTTTCGTTCATTTTCGGCAGTTAACCCATGACGAAATAATGCAATAACCATAGTGTCGCCCATAATGCCAGTTCCGTCCCTTCTACACTTGCCCCTAATAAATCACCTGTTAATCCCCCAAAAGCTCGCTTCATAAATCGACTTAATAAAATATAGCTGCAGATGCTAATAAAGAGAAACAGAAAGAACAGTGGCAGCCATTGTGTATTCAATAAGATGATAAATAGAAGAACAAGTGCAAAATAGCGACTATAAAAAAATGCTCGCTGCCCTTCAACAGACCTTTTAAAGTATGCGCCAAGCCCGTCATTCTTTGCCTCTTGAACAAATAGCAAGATCCATCCCATTACAGCTTTAGAAAATAACGGCAGGAGCATGACAAAAAGATAGGTAAAGTCTTGCATACGTGTCACGATTTCATAGATAAAAAGAAACTTCGCACTCAATAACAGAATGACGGATAAAAGACCAAAGGCGCCAACATGTGGATCCTTCATAATCTCTAATCTTTTCTTCCTATCCTGATAAGAAAAATAAGCATCACTTGCATCCATCCAGCCATCTAAATGAAGCCCTCCAGTTAACAAAATCGTACTGGCCCAGACAAAAAAAGCTACTGCAAGTGCTGTAAACGGCGTATATTCTTTTAGCAAAAAGAAGAAGCTCATATAAATAAAGCCTTGAAAAAGTCCTAGCAAAGGGAATGTCTTTATACTTTTCTGAAGAAATTCCCCTTCCATTGGAAGTTCCTTTCTCACTGGTATCGCCGTAAAGAACTGTATATTTAAGAGAAAACCAATAAACCATTTCTTCATTATCAATCACCAGCCTGAAGGATATTCCATAGTTTTTCCCAATTCAAATGTTTTTTCATTTCATGAGCAAGTGCATCAAAGCGTTTATCCTTCTGTTCTTGTATAAACAGCCTTTTCCTTTTCATCATTCCTTTTTGCACTCGAATTTGATTTAACCACGTATGGCGAAATGCATCATTATAAAATAGATGATGCATATAAGTACCTATCAATCTTCCATCTTCTCGATAATAGCCTTCTTCCCTGCTGTTATGAAGCAATAAAAACGGGCATCTATCGTCTATAGAAGCATATTCTGTTTTTCCTAAATGAATCTCATAACCCTCTATTCTTTCTGATGCTAACTTCGTAGAAGGATGATAACTGCCTTCCACTCGAATCGTCTCTTTTTTCTTTTCAAAGGTCGTGCTTGCGGGGATAAGTCCTAGTCCCTCTATTTCTTCGCCTCTGCTTCCAGTATCAGCACCCTGTGGATCCTTCAAAGTAGTACAAAGCATTTGATAGCCTCCACATAATCCGATTACTCTGCCACCTTGCTTATAATAGCTTTTAAGCTGGGATGCTAATCCTTTCCTCTTCATTTCTTTCCAATCATCTATTGTACTTTTCGTACCTGGTATAATAACCGCATCTGGATTCCCTAAATCTTCGCCTTTATTAATCAGGCGGATACTAACGTCTTCTTCTAGAAAAAATGGTTCTATATCTGTGAAATTGGACATATAACGATTGTTTACTACTGCCAAATCAATCACAGCTTTAGTAGTTGTAAATCTTTTCTCTCGGATAGATAATGAGTCCTCTCCTTCAATCATATGGTTATGAATAAAAGGAAGGACTCCAAGGACAGGAATGCCTGTCTTTTCCTTCAGCCATTGAACCCCATCTTCAAAGAGAGTTGGATCGCCGCGAAACTTATTTATTATAATTCCCTTTACCCTGCTCCTTTCCTCTTCTGAAAATAGGGCAAGGGTTCCAATGATACTCGCAAACACGCCGCCGCGATCAATATCCGCAACGAGAATGACAGGAACATCAGCCATTTCTGCTACCTTCATGTTTACAAGCTCTCTGTCTTTCAAATTTATTTCAACTGGACTTCCCGCACCTTCCATAATAGTCATCTCATAATGGCTTTGCAGGTAATCCAGGCTTTTTTGTATAACACAAATTCCTTCCTCATAAAACTGTTCACGATACCCTCTTCCAGATAGAGTCGTACTAGCTTCCCCAAGCAGGACAACCTCTGACTGTAAATCAGATCTTGGCTTTAAGAGTATCGGGTTCATCCAAACAGTTGCCACCGTCCTTGCTGCTTCTGCCTGAATTCCTTGTGCTCTGCCAATCTCTTTTCCATCTACCGTGACATAAGAATTATTAGACATATTCTGTGACTTAAATGGAGCCACCTTTATCCCCTCATTTGCCACCATTCTGCATATAGCAGTAGCAATCAGACTTTTCCCAACATCAGATGAAGTTCCTTGTATCATTACCCCCTTCATTTTTTTCCTCCCTTCTTGCTTTTCGCGATTCCGAATTCTACCAAATAAGCTTCCTTTGCATGCTGCACGAGGAAATAGTGGAGTTGATTTAAAAGCCTGCAGTAGTTCTGTACAAATGGATCTGATGACATCTCATATGTCACTTCATTACTCACAAGAATAAGATATCTGCAGCTTCGGCTTAACTCTATTAGCTCCCTTTTCAGCTTTAGCTCTAGCATTTCTTGCCGTTGATCTTTATAAAAAAGTTCATTATTGACTAATACAGTTAAGCAATCGAGTAGTATAACATCCTTTTTTGAAAAAACTCCAGCCAATTCACCAATATTTACTGCTTGTTCATGGCTATTCCATTTTACCTTTTGTTTTTTTCTTCGTTGCTGATGCCTTGCAATTCTTTCTTGCATCTCTGTGTCTGAATGAACAGCTGTGGCTATATAATGTAAATCTGCTTTTTCATTCTCTGCATATTCTATTGCCAATCTCTCAGCAAAAGAAGATTTTCCGCTTCTCACGCCTCCAGTTACAAAGATGATGGATGACTTTGTTTCCATTTAGCTAACACTCCTTGCAATTGCTGATTCTCTAACTTACTTTTAATCGCAAACCGTAGCCATCTTCCATCTAAACCCGGATAATTATATGTATGTCTTGCTATGATGCCATTGTTTAATAAGAAAATCAGGAGCTCTTTTTGGTCTGTAAAACTAGTATCTCTTAACAGGTAATAATTAGCAGCAGAAGTGGAATAAGCGAATTGCTGTTTATTAAAAAAGGAAAATAACCTTTTCTTTTCCTCTTCCATATAACTTTGCGTTTTATTTAAAAACATCTCTTGTCCCATTAATAATTCACCAACCCTTAAAGCAATTCCATTAATACTCCATTGAGATTGAAACTGTTGTAATTTTGCAATCAGTTCCTCTGATGCGAATGCATAACCAAGGCGAATCCCTGGAATACTGTACATCTTTGTCAAGGAACGGATAATAATAAGATTGGAGAATTTTTTTAAGAGAGGAAGCATATCCTCATATCCAATTACAAAATCATAGAAAGCTTCATCTAGGATGACATAGCAATCATTTTTTTTACAAATAACTAACAATTCTTCTACTACTTGTTTCGGATAAAATATCCCTGTTGGATTATTAGGATTACATAAAAATAGAGCATCTACATGGCGGATATCCTTTTCCAAATTAGATGGATTTAGTTCCCATCCTGTTTCCGCTGTTAAATAATGATGATAGATGTCACAATGATTAATTTTGCATACTTCTTCATATTCAGAAAAAGCTGGCTGGAGCAATAATACCTTTTTCCTCGCCAAAATTCTTCCCAACAAAGAAATAATTTCCGCAGCTCCATTACCAATTAAAAGCTGCTTTGGACAAAGCCCATACTGATCTGAAATTTTCTCTTTTAGACTGCTTGCATAAGGATCTGGATAAAGATGGACTGTCTGAAATAAGTCATCCCAGTTGTCCGATAAAATAGTCGGAGGTCCTAATGGGTTGATATTAGCACTAAAATCAATCGTATTTACCGGCATTTCTACATTTGTCTTTTCATAAATATACTGAGGATTAGCTCCATGCATTGGCCAATTCAAATCCAATTCCTCCTATACATAAAAAGAGATAAAAGCAAACAACAGCTTTATCAGCAATTTTAGTCGACTCGATAATATGTCTAGTTCCTAAAGGCTGCAGTGCTCTTCCCATACGTGCACGATCTGACTTCTTTCCTTTGTAAAAGTTAATCCCACCAAGCTGTATACCAAGGATAATCGCAGTCACTGCTTCACCCCAGCCGCTGTTTGGAGAGGGATGCTTCATTGCATCATGAAATAACAACTTCCAGGCTTCCTTTTTACGATAGAAAGGACTACGACTAACTAACAGCACGAGAATGGCTGTTATTCGACTAGGCAAATAGTTGACGATATCATCACATTTCGCAGCACAATACCCAAAATCTCCATATTTATCATTCTTATAACCAACCATACTATCACATGTATTAATCGCTCTATATACAAGACTCAAGGGAGCTCCGCCAATAAATGCCCAAAACAGTGGAGCAGTAATACCATCACTAGTATTTTCTGCAACTGTCTCTACCGTCGCACGGACAATTTCTTCTCCCTCTAATTGCTCTGTATCTCTGCCTACAATATAAGACAGCTTTTTTCTTGCCATCTCTAAATCATTAGCCTGCAATGGATCATAAACCTCTATCGCAGCATCCTTTAGACTCTTTTGGGCAATCGTTGTGGCGATAAGAAGAGCTTCCACGATTACCCCGACCCACCAATGAAGCTGATAGCTAATATAAACGAGGACGTAGCTAATCAAAAAGGTAAATATTAATACCGTGCTGAGCATCCATAACCCTTTTATTCTCCGACTCTTTCCGTTATTTAATCTTTGATCTAGAAAGGAAATCAATCTCCCCATCCCTTTTACCGGATGTGGCCAGCTTGGAGGATCACCAATAAGCTTATCTAAAACAATCGCAAGTGTAATGCTAATCAAATGGCCGATCATTTAGGTGCTATCCTCCTATTCCTTTTATCTAACGACTTTGCTAAACACTGATAGACTCCTTGTGCTACACATTTTCCAAGCGCTGTTATCGTACCTCCAAATTCGAGGTAGGCTCCTTCTTGGGTAGCAGCCACCAATATACTATCTGTTGACGTACCTGTTGCAATGGTTCCTGTTTCCAAATCTTTTATCTTCCGATCTCGCAAGACCGCTGCTTTTGCTTCTGTGGCCGTAATGACACTTTGCACGAAGGCTTGCTCTGATAATGTCCCGTTAACAAAAATCCAAATATTAATGGTTCCAGGATTTAAGAAGGAAGAATGCTCGTTAGTCTTTGCGGCATCAACAGCATTTCCTACTCCGCCTGTTACGACAATCATCACAGAAAAATCCCGCTGCTCGATAAGCTCATATGCTACATCCTCTGTGTAAACAGCTGTCATCATCCCTACAGTTTCTGATGGAATAAAGCCATTTCGATGCAAATAACCCTCCATTTCTTCCCGATAATCTTCGCATTGATATCTCTTATCCACATGTCTGTTCACAAAGCATTTATACCATCCCATCCCTGCACCTATTACACCTGATGAAAGAGTGTATAGTGGAAAGGGAACCTTTACCTCTACACGATCTGAATAAATGGTAATAGCTTCCGTATCTATTTTCCTATTATTTCTCTCTTTATTTCTTGGTACTAGAGCTATTTGCGGAGCTGGTCTACTTGGATGAAAAGTACTTTTCACATCTGTTTGATAGATTCTTTTCACCCTCTCTTCTTGCAATACATTAGAAGGGGCGGCATCTACTTCTACCATTCCATCATGTAATAAAAGCAGCCGATCACAATATAATCCTGCCAAGTTCAAATCATGGAAAATACAAACAATCGTTAAATCTCTTTCCATGCTCCATTCTCTTAAGTTATCCAATAACTCCTTCTGATAAGATAAATCCAAATGGTTTGTAGGTTCATCTAATAGGAGAATTTCTGGTTCTTGTGCGAGTGCCTGTGCCAAATAAACACGCTGCTTTTCGCCTCCAGATAATTCATGAATGGATTTCTCTTGAAATGAAAAGACTCCCGTTTGTTTCATCACGCTTGTAACTACTGCTTCATCTTGAGAACTCCAGGACTGAAACAGCCCGGATTGATGAGCATATCTCCCGAGTGATACGATTTCTCGAACGGTATAGGAAAAAGATTCATTCACATGCTGAGACAGGACTGCGACTACCTTTACTAATTCTTTCGTTTTATACTGCTCGATTGGTTTGCCTTTTATCTCAACCTGTCCCTCCTGTGGAGTTAAAATGCCGCTAATAATTTTCATTAACGTCGTTTTCCCACTACCATTCGGTCCAAGGATACCAACCATTTCTCCTTTATTCACCGTAAAAGAAATATCCTGTAAAATTTGTTTTGTTTCATATTGAAAAAAGAGATTCTGTACATTAAGCATTAGTTTAAACTCCTCTTCCTTCTTCTCAGTAATAATCCCGCAAACACCGGGGCACCTACTAAAGCTGTAATAACCCCTATCGGAAGTTCTGTTGGAGAAATAATTGTTCTAGCTAATAAGTCAGCCAGAATCATAAAGCCACTGCCTGCAAAAAGGGATACCCCCATTAAATGACGGTGATCTGACCCTACAATGATTCGAACAAAATGTGGAATAACAAGACCAACAAATCCGATTGTCCCAGATACTGCAACCGCTGCACCTGTTAACATAGAGCCAGCCAGCAAAATAATCATTTTTCTTCTTTGTACATGAATACCTAAATGCTGTGCTCTTTCTTCGCCAAACGCTAAAGCATTTAATTCCTTTCCTTGCGAAAGAAGAAGACCAGAACCAACTACAAAGAAAGGAAGAATAATTTTTATATATTCCCACCCTCTCATGGAGACACTTCCAAGTAACCAGCCAATAATTTGGCGAAGTTCATTGCCTGTTAATGCGATCATAAGCGAAATAAATGCACTTAAAAAAGAACCAATAATAATTCCTGTTAAAATAATCGTTTCCACTCGCATCGCAGGATCCATTTTTTTCGCAAAAAAGACAACAAATAAAATCGTAAAGAAGGAGAATAGTACACTCATAAATGGCAAAGTCAGTGCGCCAAGAAATGGGATACTTAATTGGAAGAACAATGTAATAACAGCTCCAACAGAAGCACCAGATGAAACCCCAAGTGTATAAGGATCTGCCAATGGATTTCTCAATAACCCTTGGAAAGCAGCTCCCGAAATGGATAGGCTCGCACCGACAAGTCCCGCCAACAGCACTCTAGGGAGTCGAATATTTTGGACTATATTGATATGCATTGGCTCGACATTAGTTAATAAGCTTTCTGGCCCAACATAGCTTGCTAATATTTTTACCACAGACAAAATAGGAACAGATATAGTTCCAACAGATATTCCCATTACAATCGCAAAAAGGAGAAAAAAAGCGGCATAAACATAAGCCGCTTTTCTTTTATTTAAAAACATCTGGGTACACCGCTTCGGCAACGGCCTCTACTCCTTCAACTAAACGAGGACCAGAACGAGTTACCATGTCAGAATCAACATCTACTATTTGCTTTTCTTTTACTGCTTTTATCTCTTCCCAACCTTTTCTCGAGCTAATTTGATCGATTGGGCTTGTTTCTGAGTAAGCACCATAAGTAGTAATGATAGCATCTGGATTTGCTGCAATCACTGCCTCTTGGTCTACTTGAATCCAGCCTTCTTCCGAAATAATATTTTTCGCATTAATGGTATCTAACATCTCTTGCATAAATGTATTTGTACCAGTCGTAAATATACTTGGTTCTCCGCTTACTTCTATATAAACAGATTTTTGGTCACTATCAGAAATCGCTGCTGCTTTATCCTTGATAGCAGCTAACTTCTCTTTCATATCAGCAACAAGCTTATCTGCTTCCGTTTCTGCTCCAGTAGCCTGTCCAATCATTTCCATCCCTTTATAGACGTCCTCAAAAGAAGTTGCATCATTCACAACAACAACATCAATTCCGGCATCGCGGATTTGCTGCAAGCCTTCTGTCGAATTATGGGCACTAGATGCATGTGCTAAAACTACATCTGGATTCAGTGAGATTATTTTCTCCACATTAAATTCCATGCCGCCTACTTTTTCTTTTTCCGCTGCTTCTTTTGGATAGTTGTCATAATCACTAACTCCAACTAACTCATCTCCTAGCCCAAGCGCAAATACAATTTCCGTATTACTAGGCATTAAAGAAACTATTTTTTCTGGCTTTTCCTCAATTACTACTTCTTGATCGATTGCATCTTTAATCGTTACAGGAAAAGCAGCCTCTTGTGCAGTTGACTGCTCCTTGTTATCATTATTATTTTCTGTCTTTCCTTCACCACATCCAGCAAGCGACCCAACTACGAGCAGTATTGCTAAAAATAAAGAATAAAACTTTTTCATCATTCTTCACCTTCCTGAAATAAATATGTGAAAAATAAAAAACATCCCTATTATCGTCCATAGAGATGTTGGGATGACTTTAAAAATAATTTCAAAGCGCGCTCCACACCTCCCTATCCTCGTAGGTTTATTTAGGTGTATAGAAAATGGCAGGTCTCCTGACTCATGATTGTCGCAACAATAGAACCTTCCCATACAGGTAAGTACAGTGGCACTTCTCCATGTGCAATCATTTACAGTGGCGGGACCGTGTTGGATTTTCACCAACTTCCCTTTTAAGAGTCTTTCTGAAAAAAGAGAAAGTCTTTCGACATTCCTCATCAATCTTTTACAAAAAGTCTCACCATCATCTATCTATTTCATTTTTCGTCCTTTTTGATTATACATCAAAGGTAGCAAAAATAAATGTCCTTTTATTTAATTTTTAAAAATGGATCCACTGGAATAGCATTGCCCCATCCGATTCCTTGCTCTGTTAAAACACAAGTGTAGCTTAGTAATTGCACCCCTGCTTTTGCAGCTTCCTCTAAGTTTTTCGCAAAGACTGGGTCAATTTCTGCTGCACCTGTCACTATTTCAACATCTCCTCTTTGCACAACAAATAAAATAGCTGTTTTAAATGTTCCTTCCTTAGCAATAGCCGTTAATTCTTGCACATGCTTAGAGCCTCTTTTCGTGATAGCATCAGGAAACATCCCTATTCCATCTTTGGCTAATGTAACGCTTTTCACTTCAAGAAGGAGCTGATTTTTTTCCCCATCCTCTAATAAAAAATCCCATCTAGAGCTTCCATATGTGTATTCCGATTTCACCCATCGATAGACAGAAAGCTCCTCAATGATTGCTTTTTTCAATATAGATTCAACAAGCTTATTAGGATATGTTGTATTGATAGACACTAGAATACCATTTGATTCGACATAAACTGCCGTCCATTTCGTTTTTCGATTAGGATTCATACTTGGGAGAACATAAATAGTTACCCCTTCTATTAAAAGCTCCATTAGTCTTCCAGGATCGGCCAAATGCACCCTTTCGAGTTGATTTGTCTCTTCATTCAAGCAATGCAATATAAACCGGTTAGGCCGCTCCACAAAAGTCATTTTCTTTAATTCCGCTGGAAAGCCTACAACTATTCTTTCACTCATATTATCCACCAATTAAGCCTTCGTTAAATGCCATTCTCTTAATTTCTTGTCAAAAATAAGCAAGGCATCCGTTTTTTGTTTGCTATTCTTCTCATATTCCTCGTACATATCATCCATATTATCAAAATCGCCTAAAATCCATATTGGAATTTCCATTTTCAATCGCGTCTGAGAGGCTTTTTCAATGGATAACACCATTCCTTCATTCATATAATGTTTTAGCTCCATGACGATTTCATTAGGAGGGGAAGGATATATCCGCTTCTTTTTGAGTCCAAGCAACCCCTTCTCTAATTTAAGGTCTGTCACTTTCTTTGCAATGACATCCCCAAATAATTGATAAAAAGAATCCATGTTCTTATAATAGATTTTATTAAACCAGCCATCATCATGGGCCAAATAAGCATATTGATTATTCAATTGCTGAAAAAATGGTTTTCTTAGCGGCTCCAGCTTATGTCCCAAATAAAGAAGCTCGGCAATTGTTTGACCTTCTAAGATATCTAAAATCTCTGTCTCATCAAAATCGACCCATACAAAATCCCCGTATCCGTAAACATCTTCCTTTGATAACTTTGCTAATTTAGTGTTTGGAACATATTCGAACTGTGTATGAATATTAAATTCTCCATCTTCAAACTGATGCTTTAACAACAAAACAGAGGAAAGAGTCTCAGCCAAAATTCTATAAAACTCTCTAAACTCTATACCGTAAGAAAGAACAAAGCGCTCTTTCTCATTTAAATGGATATAAACCACATCTCGAATATCATTACTGCCTTTTTTCATCAAGTAAACCTCCAAACATTATTAGCTTGTAAACGGATAGCTTTAGCTTACTTTCTAATTGCTGAAATTGCTTTTATTCCATTTTATTTATCTGATTACAAGAAAATTTTTCCCTTTTTCCTCTATTTAAGTCCGTATGGAACAGACCCCTTATCCTTACTTTCCATCATACATCTAGTTGTGCTTATTGTAACCATTTTAGTTTAACAAAATTTAGGCAAAATAGCTTACAAAATTTTCAATTTAGAAAAAAGGAACAACATTTTCCTACTATCAGTCATTCTTCCCTTTTATCCTATAGAGACCACAAAAAAACACCGTGCTTTAGAAAAATGGTTATGACCACTCCCTGAAGCACGGTATATTGCTAGCACTAACTTATATTTGTTTTGCTCAACAGCCTTTTAATACTTTTATCTGCTTCATTTAGTACAATAGGTTTGTCCACCGTTTTGATTATTTTATTTTCCATCACTATTTTACCGTCCACTATGGTCGTTTCAACATCAGCTCTTGTTGCGGAATAGACTATTCTCGAAATCGGGTCCACATCATAGGAAGGAAAGGTATGAAAATTATGCAGATTTAAAATAGCCAGATCTGCTCTCTTGCCAATTTCAAGACTGCCAATTTCTTTTTCCATGCCAACTGCTTTTGCTCCACCTATAGTCGCCATTCTAAAGACTGTTTTTGCATCCATGGC
Organism: Niallia sp. HCP3S3_B10; assembly: GCF_052064465.1. Lineage (NCBI taxonomy): Bacteria > Bacillati > Bacillota > Bacilli > Caryophanales > Bacillaceae > Niallia > Niallia sp. HCP3S3_B10. Next base: position 36,743 of record NZ_JBQHVO010000005.1, read on the forward strand.
AGTTGGACCATGAATAGGCTTTTGAATAAGTGCGGCCAATCTCATTTCATTAAACATATCTAAATTATTATTACATGGAGCACCGTCTGCTCCTAAGCTAACCGAAGCATGATTACAAAGGAGATGGTGTGTATCTGCTATCCCTGAGGCGAGCTTTAGATTAGAACCCGGACAATGGCTCACATGCACTCCTTTATCTTTAATAATTCGTTTCTCTTCTTCATCTAGCCAAATACAATGCGCCAAAATCAGACGCTCATTTGCTAATCCAAGATGATCTAGATACACAACATTTCTCATCCCCGTCTCTTCTTGCACAATCTGAATCTCTCCCTTGTTTTCTGAAGCATGGGTGTGTACCTTGACCCTATATTTATCCGAAAGCGTCTTTACCTCTTTCAATAACTCCTCTGTACATGAGACCACAAAGCGGGGCGAAAACGCATAGTGAATTCTTCCATCATCAAAGCCATTCCACTTCTCCAACAAGTCGACACTTTGCTGAATAGACTCTGCTGTTTTTTCCTGTAATGCCAAAGGAACCTCATCCCCTTTATCCATCATCACTTTCCCAGAAACAGCTCGGATTCCACTCTCAGCTATGGCACGGAAAGCATATTCCGTATGATGGACGGTTTCCATATCCACAATCGTAGTTGTTCCACTTTCCAGCAGCTCTCCTATGCCAAGCATCGCTGAATAATAAATAGACTCTTCGTCATGTGCGGCTTCAAGTGGCCAAATTCTTTTTCTAAGCCAATCCATCAGTTCTAAATCATCCCCTTTGCCGCGAAACAATGTTTGGCATAAATGAATATGTGTTTGAATAAAACCAGGGATTACCGTTCTGTTTGTCGCATCGATAATTTTGTCTACATGATTTATTTGAAGATCTCTTCCGATAGCTTTTATGATATTCTCTTCTATATAAATATCTCCCAAAATAATATCTTCTGCTTGATTCATCGTAACTATTTGTGCATTTCTGATTAAAATATTTCCCATTCCAATCCCCCTGTGCTTGTTTATATTTCGGAATAAACACAAAAAAACTACGAAAAATATGCTAGTTAAGCATATTTTTCGTAGCAAGAAATTTACGGTTTCTAGTAGAGACCCTTAACCCAATTATTAAGGATATACGAAAAAAAGTCGCAATAGCGGCAGCTGCCTGCGGTCATTCATGTTATATCCCTATTTTAATTTAGAATCTAATCTTTTCAAGTTTATTGTCAGAATATTTAACAAGGTTTTTTTATGTGTTTTATCAAAAATTTTCTCAAGATCTCCTTTTTTGCAAAGAATTATCCATTTCATTCTTTCGTTAATTTACATATAATAAGACAGGGTATATGTCGAATAACTGCCTTAAACCTCGGAAGGGAGAGTGAGAAGTATGATACACCAAATGACAGAAAATCAAATCACACTTCACATCATTCAGACGCTAAAAGACAATAATAAATCTGAATTTGAATCCATCGTTGATGAGCTACAACCATATGATATAGCTCAAATTTATGAGAGCCTCCCCGAAAAGCATAGGGCTCGTTTTTTGCTTTTTCTGAAAGTCGACTTATTAGCCCATCTCTTAGAAGAATTAGATAAAGAAGAACAACTTGAGGTTCTAAACACATTAGGAATGGACAAGACCGGGAAAGTGCTAGATTTAATGGATAATGATGATCTAGCTTCCCTTTTAAATGAACTAGCACCAGATAGAATTAAAGAGCTTCTTTCTGAAATGAAAAAAGAAGAGTCTATAATTGTACAAAACTTAATGAACTATCCTGACGAAACTGCTGGACGTCTCATGACAAACCGTTTTGTTTGGATTCGCGATTATTACACTACTCGTGAAGCTGTTGATAAGCTAAAATCGTTTGCAGATTTCGCAGAAACATTAAGCTATCTATACGTGATTGATCAAAATAGAAAATTGGTTGGTGTTGTTTCCTATCGTGACCTTTTGATTGCTGAACCACAGGATAAAATTCGTGACATTATGTATGAACGGGTCATTAGTGTTACAGTGGACCAAGACCAAGAAGAAGTGGCACAAACCATACAAAAATACGATTTCTTAGCCATTCCAGTTGTGAATGATGATAATATTTTGATGGGAATTGTAACCGTCGATGATATGATTGACGTCGTTTTCCAAGAAGCAAATGAAGATATCGAAAAACTATCTGCCTCAGGGAAATCGATTGATTTTGATACAAAAGCATCTGTAGCAGCCTATCGTAGACTCCCCTGGTTAATCTTACTTTTATTTATTGGCGTCGTATCTGGAAGCATTATAAGCAATTATGAAGATGTTCTGACTAAAGTAGTGGCTCTATCCTTTTTCATGCCTATGATTTCAGGGATGACTGGTAATACAGGAACACAATCATTAGCAGTTGTTGTACGTGGACTTATTTCTAATACGATAAATAAAACAGTTGTAACAAAGTTGATATTTAGAGAATTATTAGTTGGCTTGATAATCGGGATTACTTGTGGCGTTATTATTATGATTATTGCCTATGTTTGGCAAAGCGATCTGATGCTTGGCTTAGTTGTTGGCCTTTCATTAATTTGTACACTTATAATCGGAACATTATCAGGTACCATTATTCCTATTATTCTTTATAAATTAAATATTGACCCTGCCGTTGCATCAGGTCCGTTAATTACGACGCTTAATGATATCTTTTCGTTATTTATTTACTTCGGAATTGCCCAAATTTTTCTAGCTCATTTAATGTGAAAGAAAGGCTGTCTAACTTGGACAGTCTTTTTTTTGCGTTTGGTAATTTATTTTACACTTTGGGCATATATTTGGTTTGGATTATAAATTGTTTTTTTTAGATCATACTGATTCTGCCTCTGACCATATACTTGTAATAATTACCTCAGCTTTAGATACAAACCAATATTTTCACTGGATTATGAAAAATAAGGAAACAAATTCACCTTCTCTTCCGTCTATATAAATATAAGAAATTTGAACTAGGGGTTTGCTAGAATGAGAACGAAAAAAGGATTTTCCGAACGTTTCGATTGGACATTATGTCTTTTGCTTATGTTATTTTGTTTAGTTAGCTGTATTGCTATATACAGCGCAAACGCTTCCTACTTACAATCACAAATTATGTGGTATGCAATTGGTTCTATTGTCATTGCTATTATTATGTATTTTGATAATGAACAGATTCAACAAATAACGTGGATTCTTTATGGGATAGGAGCATTATTACTAATTGGTCTTTTATTTGCCCCAGTAACCGATTTTACTCCTAAAAGGGGTGGAGCCCAAAGCTGGTATGTCATTCCTCACATTGGTAGTATTCAACCATCTGAATATATGAAGATTTTTTATATTTTAGCAATCGCAAAAGTTATAACGAATCATCATAAGAAAACTATTTATAAGTCGCTCTTAACTGACTTTATTTTAATGTGTAAGCTTGGAATTGTGGCTGGAATACCGATTGGTTTAGTCATTGTACAGGACTTTGGTACAACCCTCGTGCTAATGGCAATCTTAATTGGCATGATGCTAGTATCAGGAATTTCATGGAAAATTCTTATTCCGTTATATGGATCAGCTGCCGCCTTTGGTTCTATCGTTTTCTACTTAGCTATCTTTGGGCGAGAACTGTTAGAAAAATATTTGGGAGTCGATCCCTATCAATTCGATCGTATTAGCTCTTGGCTTGATCCCCATAATGCGGGGGATGCAGGATTGCAGTTAGTTAAATCCCTAATGGCAATAGGTTCTGGCCTAATTAGCGGAAAAGGATTAGGAAATGAGGAAGTATATATCCCCGAAAGACATACAGATTTTATTTTCACCATTATCGGAGAAGAATACGGTTTTATTGGTGGCAGTATTGTTATCATTCTTTATTTTTTCTTAATTTATCACCTTGTGAGAACAGCATTAAAAACAGCTGATCCTTACAGTATTTATATTACTGTTGGAGTGATTAGCATGATAACCTTCCATGTATTCGAAAACATCGGGATGACGATACAGTTGTTACCAATAACAGGCATCCCCCTTCCATTTATTAGTTATGGAGGTAGCTCATTAATGACGAATATGATGGCAATGGGACTCATTTTTAGCATTCGTTATCATTATAAGTCCTATATGTTTTCTAGCAATTCTCTATCTTTTTAAATTGAGAATCATGTTTTGCCGTTAAGAGGCTGGGACATAAGTATTTAAACCAACAACAAACACGAACTATAATGCAAAATAATTATATTATAGTTCGTGTTTGTTTTTTGGAAAATGTTTAAAAACGAAGTGAAATGGAGCGGAGGTCGCTCGACTCCTGCGGGAAATAGAGAAGCTTTAGACCCCGCAGCGCAGCGAGGAGGCTCAGCTTCCTCCCCGGCGCATCGTGCGTCTGTAGCGCAATGGAACGACTTAGTTTTTACACTTAACTATATTTTTAAAAAATAAAGTAGCTTTATTTAAGAGCTGGATTAAAGATTGTTCGTCTTTAAAGATTAGTTATTTAGTTTTGTCCCATCCTCTTTTAAATATGTCCATTTCATGAATTCTTTCTTCCTTTTGTTTCCTTTCCGGTCTAATTGGGGTATAAATTTTTATAGGACAACAAAAAATAAAAAGTAAAAATCTACCCCCTCCTTCACCTATTGAGATGACAAGCGTTTTTCATTTGTTTTAAAAATAAATTGTAATAATTATAAATAAATATTGATTTTAAATTAATATTTGTTATAATTAATATATAATCAATCGAAGGGAGTTTGTTAAAATGGGATTACAAACAAAAGTTGAATTACAAAAAGAACTAAACGTACAAATTGCTAACTGGAGCGTATTATACACAAAACTTCATCAACATCACTGGTATGTAAAAGGGCCTTTTTTCTTCACACTTCATGAAAAATTTGAGGAATTGTACGACGAGGCTGCTGAAGCAGTAGACGAAATCGCAGAACGCCTTCTTGCAATTGGTGGAAAACCTGTTTCAACATTACAAGAATTTATCGAAACTTCAACATTAAAAGAAAGTACAGAGAAACTAACTGCCAACGAAATGGTAAAATCTTTAGTAGAAGATTACAGCCAAATTAACACACAATTAAAAGCATTAGCAGAACATGCAGATGAATTAGAAGATGTAATTACAAATGATTTAGCAGTCGATCTAATTGGCAAAATTGAGAAACATTTATGGATGTTAACAGCGTATCTTTCTGAATAAACATAGTTAAACCACTTTTTCTTTCTAACGAAAAAGTGGTTTTTATTTGGAAGGAAACCCCTCTTCCCCAATACTATTTTCCCTATCAAAAAAGAAAAATTATTTTATTTCTTTTCTATAAAAAAGTATAATGATGGCAAAGTATGTATTTTTTCATCCCTAGGAGGGTAAGTATGAAAAAACAATTTGTAGTGATAGGACTAGGCAGCTTTGGTGGCAGTTTAGTAGAAGAGTTTCATAAAATGGGAGCAGAAGTATTAGCAATCGATCAGTCGTTGGAAAAAGTGGAAAAATATCGAGCATTCGCTACACTCTGCGTACAAATGACGAATATTACCGAAGCATCACTAACACAAATCGGTATTCGAAACTTTGATCATGCCTTTGTTTCATTTGGAGATGATGTAGAATCTAGCACCCTTACTACTATGCTTTTAAAAGAAATGGGCATTAGCCAAGTTTGGGTAAAAGCAGCAGATGTATATCATAAACGTGTTTTAGAGAAGATTGGTGCTGACCGTGTGATTCATCCGGAACAGGATATGGCAAAAAGAATTGCCCATCACGTTATTTCCGACAGTATGATTGATTATATTCAGCTTTCGAAAGAACACGGAATTGTCGAAATGGTGGCTTCAGCTAAAATACATAATAAATCCATTTTAGACTTAGACGTACGTGCAAAATATGGCTGTACAATTATTGGCATCCAGCGAGCAGGAGAAACAATCGTCTCTCCATCGGCAAATGAAGTAATCCTTAAAGGAGATATTCTAATCATGGTAGGTAGTAATGATTGCCTTTATGATTTTGAAGAAAAAGCCCTAAAATAAACCTATTAACAAAAAATATTGCACCCTAAATGAGAAGGCTATCATTAAGCTCTTCTCTTTTTTTATATATATTCTTGATTAGAAGCTCTATTATATACAACGTTTAATCCTTCACTCGCTGGGTATTAGTAGTATAAATTAAAAACAAGGAGTGAAGGATATGAACTATAATTGGAATTGGAATTCCTTTTGGGACAAGCTACCAGATTTTATTTTAGCTGTGGTTGTTTTAATCATAGGGTGGATTGTTGCTAAAATTATTGAAAAAGCCCTATATAAAGGACTACAGAAAACAAAATTGGATGATAAAATTTTCCCAGAAGGAAAACCACGAAAATATTCATCTGAAAAAATTATTAGTAAAATCGTGTTTTACTTATTATTGGTTTTCGTCTTTTCCCTATTCTTTAATATTTTAAATTTAACGGCTATTACTTCTCCATTAGTGAATATGCTGTCCTCTATACTTGGAGCTATTCCTAATATTCTAAAAGCCGGATTGATTCTTGTGGTAGCATGGATCATCGCAACTGGGTTAAAATTCCTTATTAAAAAAACAGGATCTACCTTAAAGGTCCATGAGAAACTGCAAAAATGGAATCTTACAGAAAAGAATAACCCGCAAAATATAATGGATAAAGTCGCAAATATTGTTTTCTACTTAGTCCTATTGTTATTCTTACCTGCAGTATTAGATGCACTAAATTTATATGGTGTTTCCGAACCATTTGCCAATATGCTTCAAAACATACTTGCCTTTTTACCAAAGCTACTAGCAGCTGCACTAATCGTCTTAGTCGGTTGGTTTGTTGCAAAGATTGTTCGTACCATTCTAACAAACTTCTTACAAACAATTGGTACAGATTCTTTAGCTAATCGATTAGGCATAAGCAAGCTTTTAGAGAATGTAAGCCTATCTTCTGTTATTGGCAACATTGTATTTATTTTCATTCTCATCCCAACTGTTATATCAGCGCTTGAGAAGTTAGATATTCAAGGAATCTCCCAGCCAGCTATTAACATGTTAAATGATATATTAACAATGATTCCGAATATCGCTATTGCCATTATCCTCATCTTAGTAGGCATTTGGATAGGAAAATGGGTAAAGCAAATGGTTGTTACCTTATTGGTAAAGCTTAGTCTAGATACTTATGTACGAAAAATGGGAATTAACCCTAATACTAGTATTTCAAATATTATTGGTTCTATCGTACAAATCCTGATTGTTTTCTTATTAGCAGTACAGGCATTAAATATAGTAGGACTAGAATTTTTAGTAACCTTATCAACTGCTGTTATTGCTTATTTACCAATGGTTCTCGCTGCAATAGTAATCATTGGCGTAGGCTTATGGTTAGGCTATCTTGTCCAGAAATTGTTAAGCAGTGTTTTACAAGGCGCTCACTTCAAGCTTTTACCGGTAATTGCAAAATATGCGATCATTACCATTTCCGTTTTTATGGCACTTGACCAATTAGGGGTAGCATCTTCTATTGTGAATTCTGCCTTTATCCTAATCCTAGGCGGACTTGCTTTAGCATTTGGATTAGCATTTGGTCTCGGAGGCAAAGACTTTGCCAAAAAAAGATTGGATAAACTAGATACAAAAATCGATCAAACATCTATCCAAAAACCAAATGATGATAATTCTCTAAATAATTAATACATTGCAAAGAAGGAGGCAGACTAGAAAAACGGTCTGTCTCCTTTTTCTATAAAGCAACATGTATTTTGTCATTTTTTTCAAAAACAGCTATTGTTATGAAACCCGTTTCATAGTTTAATCTAATTAAGAGAGTACAAATCAGCGTTATATATCGATTTCGATATAGCGTGATGATTTTGCTCTTTTTCTTATGGTAAATCAGTATCAAGCAGTTCATAGCCTTCTACTAGTGTAGAAAGCGGTACAATATCAGCATCCTTTTGATAGACTGGAATGTATTCTTTTAAAACACTTACTACAGAAGGACCAGAGATTCCTACATGGCCAATAGCAATAAACTCCTGCTCCTTATCTAGCCTTTTGGCTAACCTACTAGCTTGTTTAGCAATATGCTGATTTGTGTAAATATGATCAAAAAAGAGATCATTTTCTAAATAAGGTACATGGAGTTCCTCTGCTAACTCTTTTATAACACTTTTATTTGTTGTCTTACTGTCTAAATAGTAAAGATTATGCTTATGACACTCCTCTAGGATAATTCTCATTACCCTTTCATCTTCCGTTGCCTTTGACCCCATATGATGATTCATTCCCACTGCATAAGGAATGCTTTCTATAGCACCCTTAACTCGCTTTCTAATTTCCTCATTTGATAAATCTGTTGTAATAGCACCAGGTCCAAGCCAGCTTTTTTTTCCTTTTTTCGGTTCTAATGGCAGATGAACAATTACTTCATGTCCCTTTTTATGTGCACGAATAGCATCTTCTTTACTTGTGGAAAGAAAAGGCATAATAGCAACCGTAATGGGAACAGGTAAGTTGAGCATCTCATCTGTTCCTTTCATATTATTACCAAAATCATCAATAACGATTGCAAGTTCCTTTCTCACTTGATTCTTAGAGGAATCCACCTCTTGTGCGGAAATCCCTAACGGAAAGGAAAGAAAACACAAGAACCATATTATTTTTTTCATTTTATAACCCACCTTGTTTTCCGTTAGTATTTTCCGTATAGTCAGGTTGCATACAAAAATGTAGAGAAATTGTTTAATAAGCTGTTTTCACATAAAGGGGATACAGATTAACATCCCTTTAGAAGTAAAAAACAGTTCACTATAGTTTAGCGAACTGTTTTCTTTCCGTTATTTACTTTCGATGCATTTTAAACTCTAGGAATAAATCATTATACTCCGCTAATGAACGATGACCTAGGTTCTCATACACTTCTAATTTTGAAGTCATTTTTTCATCAGGATAGAAGCGCTCATCCCCAGTAATGTCTTCTGGCAAAAATTCCATCGCTGCCTTGTTTGGGGTTGAATAGCCAACATATTCTGTATTTTGCGCAGCGTTTTGGGCATCCAGCATAAAATTAATAAACTGATGAGCTCCATCCACATTCTTTGCCGTTTTGGGAATAACCATATTATCGAACCAAAGATTAGAGCCTTCTTCTGGAACAACATATTCTACCTCTTCATTTTCCCACATAATCTCAGCTGCCATTCCAGACCATAAGACACCGATAGATGCTTCTTCATTTTCAATGAGCATTCGAATTTCGTCTCCAACAATCGCTTTTACATTCGGCGTTAACATATCTAATTTTTCCTTTGCTTCCTTCAAATGCTCATGATCTTTATCATTTAAAGAGTAATGCAAGCTATTTAAGCTCATCCCCATAATTTCACGGGCACCATCTATAAGCATAATTTCATTTTTTAAATCTTTATCCCATAAATCATTCCAAGAAGTAATTTCTTTTCCACCAAGCATCGTTGGATTATAGACAATTCCAACTGTTCCCCAAAAGTACGGAATCGAAAATTTATTGTCTGGATCAAAGGATAGATTCATAAATCGACTATCTATGTTTTTCAAATTAGGAACTTTAGCATGGTCAATCGGAATTAATAAATCCTCTTCCTTCATTTTATCAATCATATATTCAGAGGGAATCGCAATATCATAGCTTGTTCCTCCCTGCTGAATTTTTGTCATCATCGCTTCATTGGAATCAAAGGTTTCATAGATAACCTTAATTCCTGTTTCTTCTTCAAATTTAGTAATTAAATCTGCATCGATATAATCTCCCCAGTTATATACTGTCAATGTATTACCACTTGTATACCCTCTGCTTGAATTTAATTGATTAACAATAAATAAAAGAATGAAAGACAGTGCAAAGATAGTAATTAATCCGCGAATTAGAGACTTCATTTTCTCACCCCCGCTTGCGAAGCTTTATTGACACGTTGCGTAATGAAATAATAGCCAATCACAAGAAGCAGCGTGAATAAGAATAACAAGGTTGATAATGCATTTATATTTAAAGAAATACCTCTTCTTGCTAAAGAGTAGATTTCCACAGACAGCGTCGTAAATCCATTACCAGTTACAAAGAATGTTACAGCAAAATCGTCTAAGGAGTATGTCAACGCCATAAAGAATCCAGCAAATATCCCCGGTGAGATATAAGGAATGATAACTTTTGTAAGAACATCCTTCCAGCTTGCTCCAAGATCTAATGCTGCATCAACTAAAGTTGGGCTCATTTCTTCTAGCTTTGGTAATACCATAATGACAACAATCGGAATCGAGAAGGCAATATGTGATAATAGTACGGAAAAGAAACCTAGTTTAATTCCAATGATAGTAAAGAAAATTAAGAAAGACGCACCAATAATAACGTCTGGACTTACTATTAGAACATTATTTAAGGATAAAATAGAATTTCGAAGACCCTTTTTCCTCATCATGGAAATACTAATCGCTCCAAGTACCCCTATAATGGTTGAAATTGCTGCAGATAAAAGGGCAATTATTATCGTATTTAAAACGATCACTAGTAATCTTGTATCCTGAAATAGTTCTTTATACCAATCAAATGTAAAGGAATCGAAATCATGCATGGTTCCTCCACTATTAAAGGAATAGAAGATTAAATAAAAGATTGGAGCATATAAAATGACAAAAACAATACATAAATAGAGAACAGATAATTTTGATAGCTTTTTCATTTTTATACCCCTCTCTTTCTGTTCCCTGTAAGAACCATGATAATAATCATGCTAATAATCAAAAATACAGCAATTGTTGAACCCATTCCCCAATCTTGTGTAATAAGGAAATGCTGTTCTATTGCAGTTCCTAATGTAATCACACGATTACCTGCAATTAGGCGTGTAATCATAAATAGTGATAAAGCCGGAATAAATACAGCTTGGCACCCTGATTTCACTCCATTTATTGTAAGTGGGAATATTACCTTTTTAAACGTCGTCCAAGAAGATGCTCCTAAATCCTGGGAAGCATCAACTAGGCTAGGATTTAACTTCTCTAATGCATTAAAAATAGGAAGAATCATAAAAGGTATAAATATATATACACTTACAAATAGGAAACTAAAGTCTGTAAATAATAGCTGTTGCTCGCCTATTCCCAGAAAGTCCAGCATTTGATTTGCTGCACCATGTGTTCCAAATATCCCTAAAAAAGCATAAGCTTTTAATAAAAGATTAATCCAGGAAGGTAATATAATTAATAACAGCCATAATTGCTTATGCTTTGTTTTCGTCAATAAATAAGCGGTAGGATATGCAATTAGCAAGGAAAAGAATGTGATTAAAAATGCATACCAAAAGGAACTTAATGTCATCTTTAAATAAACAGGTGTAAAGAACTTCTGATAATTTTCAAACGTAAATGCCCCTTCAATATCAAAGAATGAATAATAGACAACCAGTGCAACTGGGGCAATGACAAAGAGTGCAATCCAAAGATAATATGGGAAAGTATACCATTTTGTATTACTTTTCATTGACTACACCCTCATACGCTTCTAGTCGCTTATCAAATTCTTCCTCTGTTTCTCCTAGTCGCATAACATGAATGGCTTCTGGCTCAAAGTAAAGACCAATTTCGGTTCCAACAGTAGCTTTCTTTGTGGAATGGACAAGCCACTCATTTCCGTCTTCATCATAGCCACAAATCTCATAATGGACTCCTCTAAATAATTGAGAGTCTACTTTTACCTTTAGCTTTCCTGCCTCAACAGATGAAATTTCTAAATCCTCGGGGCGAATTACTACTTCCACTGCTTCATTTTCATTAAATCCACCATCCACACAATCAAACGTTTTGCTTCCAAAATGGACAATAAAATCTTTTTTCATCAATCCAGGAACAATATTGGATTCACCGATAAAATCTGCAACAAAGCGATTAATTGGTTCATCATAAATATCTATTGGTGTTCCACTTTGCTCGATTCGTCCTTTGTTTAAAACGAAGATTTCATCCGACATCGCCAATGCTTCTTCTTGGTCATGTGTAACAAAGATGAAGGTAATACCTAATCTTCTTTGTAATTCTCTAAGTTCATACTGCATTTCCGTGCGAAGCTTCAAATCCAATGCGGATAATGGTTCATCTAGAAGAATAATCTCTGGTTCATTTACAATGGCCCTAGCTATAGCAACACGTTGTCTCTGCCCACCAGACATTTCACTGATTTCTCTATTCTCATAGCCTTCTAAATTGACGAAACGAAGCGCTTCTTTCACCTTGTTTTCAATTACTTGCTTCTTCCATTTTTTTATGCGCAGACCAAAGGCCACATTTTCAAATACATTTAAATGGGGGAAAAGCGCATAATCCTGAAAAACTGTATTTACTTGTCTCTTATTGGCTGGAATTTTATTAATCTGCTTCCCATTAAAGTAAATATTTCCATCTGTAGGTTCCATAAATCCGGCAATTAATCGTAAAACAGTCGTTTTCCCGCAGCCAGATGGTCCAAGCAAGGTATAAAATTTACCTCTTTCAATTTCAAAGCTTACATTCTTTAGAACAGTTGTATCTTGATCATAATTTTTTGTTACATTTTCAAATCGAATAATATGCTGCTCAGACATAATATCCTCCTCTTTATCTATTATTTTGTAAGATTGCTGTTGACAGCCCTTTATCGTCTTTAAAGCTCCCTCTGTTTACAAAGCAGCTAAATCTAAAGTAAACAGTATTTTATTAGCAAAAAAATCCTTCCTTATAAGTAAGATTCGGTAACTACGAGAATCAATTCTGTTACACCATCTGCTAAATTCACTAGTTGGTGTTCTTCTGTAGCATGATAATAAATAGATTCCCCTTTTTTTGCCTTATACTCTTGCTTTCCTAATTTAAGCAATACTTCGCCTTCCACTACATAGGCAAATGTTTCCGATAGAGATGGTTCAAATTGTTTAAATTCTCCATGCTGATAAAAGAATAACCGGATTGGTTCCATTTCCTTTTCATTCGATTCTGGTACTAGCCATTGAATGCGATAGCCTTTTTCCTCATCAAAAAAATCGGTGATATCGTCCTCTGTATATATAACTTTTTGCTTTCGTTCATCATCATCAAAGAATTCTTTTGGTGTACATCCTAATACCTCTAAAATAGTAAAAAACGTTTCAATAGAAGGAGAACTTAAATCTCTCTCTAGCTGGGATATATACCCTTTACTTAAATCCGTTCGTTCCCCTAATTCTTCTTGTGTAAGTCCTTTTTTCAACCGTAAATTTTTTATTTTTTTGCCAATTTCCATCATTCAACCTACTTTTTGTTTAGAAATAGTAAACACAAAGACATAAAAGTTTGGTATTTATAAACTTAAAGTTTACTTTTACCCAATTATTATACAATACTTTGTATAACATGCAATCATTTTTTGTTGTATTTCATCATTTTTTATTTACAAAAAAATACATACTTAGCAACTTTCTAGTTAGATTAATTTCCCAAAAAACAAAAAAGAATTCCCCTTAATTAGGTTACCACTCTAAGAACGTTGTCGATGAGATTATCCATAAATTATGAATAATAACGCCTCCAATTATCCCATGGTACCCTTTTAAGAAAAATTCCCTCTTACTCGTTTTTCCTACAGCTGTTTTTAATCGATTGGTATGTATTTTCCACTATCTACTTTTTCTATTTTTTTGAAATGAATTAGCTTTTTTAAAGATGCATTGCAATACGCAGAAGCATCATAAGAATCTCTTCCAACTCTTATTCCAATCTCAGTAGGTCCAATCCCTACTTTTTCCCCTTTTTCCTTATACAAATCACACAGTGCCTTATAAATATTATCATCTTTTTCCGTAATTCGTAGTTTGGAATATTGTTTCAATCTTTATTCCTCCTATTACTCCCATTTTACTGCAGGTACTTAACAGATTTCTTTCCCTTAAATAATTACTTCCTATTTCTATGAAAATTTTTGTGTAAATTTTCAATTAATAAATTATTACTGATTAAGTCTGCTAATTTAAGCATACTAATCCTTCAGGAAAATAACATGTATTTATCTATTTTTTTTTGAAAAATAGATAAAACGTTTCAAAACTCTGTATGTTAATAGGTCAAAGGATTCATTTCAATATATTGAACACTTAGTCACCTTTCCTATTTTTTTGGAGAAAATATCCTTTTGCCCAAACATTGTATATTATTGGTTTTTTCTATTCTTTTCCCAAATTTTGAAAAATTGTAACCTGTTTATATGTTCAATATATAGAACGTATAAATAAAAAAGAAAAACCACCTGACATTATAAGTGATTTTTCCGCTTGATTTTTAGTCTTCTCGTTTCATTTTATGGTGCTTTTTAAACATGAAATGTTGCCCATATGATGGAAATAGCTTTAACTTTTTCACTTCCTCAGGATGCTTAATCATCATTTCCTTTAATAATTCTTTTGGCTCCTTATTTTTCGTATCTAGCCCTAGCTCTTTCGCTTTACTAATAATTTGTGAATCTCTTATCTCATCAGCAATTTGCTTTAAATCCTTTCCTTCTGTTTTGATCTTCAGCTTTTCTGCTTCCACCATAATCATTTTTTCGTGAACCTCTTTACCCAATTTCTGCATATTCTTTCCTTTTGTATCGATTCCTAACTCTTTAGCCTTTTTCGAAATTTTCGCCTCAAATACTTCTTTCATCAATGTTTTGCCATCTTTTCCTTCTGTGTTAATTCCAAGCGATTTTGCTTCTTCCTTTAAGTGAGCAGTATGTACTTCCATCGCTATCTTTTGTATATCTTTTCCTTCTGTTTTGATTCCTAATTTTTCTGCCTCTTTCTTTATTAATACCTCATGAATTTCTTTTTTTATTGCAATAGGATCTTTTCCTTCTGTTTTAATGCCAAGACTTTTTGCCATTTCTTTTAAAAACTGTGTATCTTCTTGAGATATTTCCTTTTTGTCTGGTGTTGCCAGGGATGGAGCTGCACTAGTCAATGAACCAAAGCCTGTTAATGCTACTACAAAAGCTAGCATTATTAGCATCATTTTTTTCATTTTATTCTTCCTTTCCATTTTAGATAATTATTTTATATCTTTTATATCCTTTCCTGTTCATTGTTTTATATGTAAGCTTTCTACTAAAATTATCACCGTTTTGTTGCTAGAACCTTTCCATCAAAAAACTCAAATTTACCTACTTATATGCTTTACGAATAGACATACTAACTACCTTCTGCTATTTTACTTATATACAATATTTGTGGAGATGAGTTATTACATGAGTAAATTTACAAAAGATTACATCATAAAAATGGAGGATATCGTAAGAGAAGGCGACCCCATCCTTCGGGAAAAAACAAAAGAAGTTACGATTCCTCCTACGAAAGAGGATCGAGAAGAGCTTGAATGCATGTTGCAATACTTGAAAAATAGTCAGGATCCTGTCCTATCAGAAAAATATCAATTACGGGCTGGTGTTGGCCTCTCAGCTAATCAAATTGGATTAAATAAACGAATGTTTGCCGCATATATAAAACAAGAACATGGCGAACCGTTGGAATTTATGCTCATTAATCCAAAAATAATTAGTCATTCTACTGCCATGACCTTTATACCGGAAAGCGAAGGCTGCCTTTCCATTGATCGACCAATCGTAGGCTATGTTCCGCGCTACCGAAGAATAACCGTTCGAGCTTATACTATTAATGGGGAAGAAGTAAAAATTAAATTGAAGGATTATGAAGCAATCGTTTTTCAGCATGAAATAGATCATTTAAATGGGATATTATTTTTTGATCATATCAATGGTAAGAACCCATTTGAGCTGCCTGCGAATGTTGATATTAGTCCACTTTATTAAAAAAAGCTCATAAAAAAGCCAAACAACTATACGAAAATTTTCGTGTAATTGTTTGGCTCTAATTTTTGGCTAGGACACTTATGTCACAACCTCTTTATTTACTCAGCATCAGCTTCTAATTTATTTTCAATCTTATATTTTGCAGTTGCCTCCGATAACCAAGTGCTAGCTTGCTCTTGTACTTTTTGATCTAATAATGTTTCTTTAATTTGATCTTTTGACTCTTCTAATGTTGCTTCTTTTGCTTCTTGTTTGCCAGTAACTTTAATAATATGATATCCATAATCTGTTTTCACTGGATCACTAATTTCATCTACATCCATAGCGAAAGCAGCTTTATCAAATTCTTCAACCATTTGTCCTGAAGAGAAATAACCTAATTCTCCACCACTCTCTTTTGTTTGTGTATCGGTTGAATATTCTTTCGCTAATTCAGCAAAGTCTCCACCTTCATCTAGCTTCTTCTTCACTTCTTTAGCTGTTTCTTCATCTTCTACTAAAATATGGCTTGCTTCTACTTGCTCTGGTGTGTCTAAACTTTCTTTATTGTCTTCAAAGTATGTTTTAATCTCATCATCTGTGATTTCGATAGAAGGCTCAAGAATTTTTGTTACTTTTAAATTTTGCTCAATTTGCTCTTTAAACACATCTTCTGTTAATCCATTTTGAGCTAATAATGTATTAAAGGTATCTTGTCCACCGTATTGTTCAACCATCTTATCCAATTCTGCTTGGATTTCTTTATCAGTTACTTTCACTTTTTCCTTATCAGCTTCCAGATCTACAACTTTATTAGAAATCATCATACTTAATACACTTGCGCCATATTGCTTATTTAGCTCTTCATTTAATTGTTCTTGCGTAATTTTTTCCTTATCTACTGTTGCAACCGTTTCACTTCGCTGTGTTAAATAAACCGCTCCTATTATTAACGCTACTAGTACTACCGCTAAAATAGGAATAAGAACCTTTTTATTTTTCATATTAAGCTAAAATCCTCTCTGCACAAAATTTTGGATATAACGAGCATATCCCCATTATAACTCTTACATTATATTATCATATAATTATGACGAAATTATTAACAGATTTAAAAAAATTCCATCCTACCTTTAAAATAAGATGGAATTTTTTCGACAATTTTTTTATGTTTCACATGAAACGTGTCGATTAACTTGTTGTATTATTACTTGTTAATGTTAATTCCACTTTTTGCGATTTACCATCTCTATAGAATTCTAACTCGACTTTGTCTCCTACTTTCACTTCTGTGTAAAGATATTTACGCAAATCGGTTGAATTCGTGATTTTTTTCCCATCAATAGAGACAATCACATCTTGTACTTTTAAGCCCGCCTCTGCAGCAGCAGAATTCGAATCAATATTTGTAATCATTACTCCTTCTGAAACCTCGTTTGGTAGGTCTTGTAAATACATTCTAGGAACTTCCTCTAAGCTCGCTAATCCTACCCCAAGATATGGTCGCTCTACTTTTCCTTTTTCAATAATATCATTTACTATTGGTATAAGATCATTACTTGGGATTGCGAATCCTAATCCTTCTACACCAGAATCAGCAATTTTTAAACTGTTAATCCCTATTACCTCTCCTGAAGAATTAATAAGAGCTCCTCCGCTATTACCAGGATTTATCGCTGCATCTGTTTGGATTACATTGAATTCCCAATCGCCTGCAGATGTATTAACCGTTATGCTTCGTTCTACCGCACTAACAATTCCTTGTGTTACCGTTCTAGATAGCTCTAAGCCAAGGGGATTACCAATTGCCCATACTTGATCTCCAGGTCTTAGTGTAGAAGAATCTCCAAAATTAATGACATCTGTTGCATATTTGGCATCAATTCTTACGACAGCTAAATCGGTTAAAGCATCTGCGCCAATCAATTTTGCATCCGTTTTCTCTCCACTATATAGAGAGATTTCTAATGAATTTGCCCCTTCAATAACATGGTTATTTGTTACAATATATGCATACTGATCATCCTTTTTGAAAATTATGCCAGAACCTGACCCAGACTCCACATCACTGGATTCTTCTGAAAATGGATTTGACTGTTGCTGTTGAAGGTTTTCAATTCCAACGATTGCTTTAGAAGAAGCTTCTACCATATCAGCAATAGCTACTGTCCCATCACTAGTTGTTGTATTGGCTGTTGTATTGGCTGTAATGGCTCCTGTTTGCTTGCTTTCCACTTTAGTAGAAAGCTCAGACACTTGCTTTTCCAGCTTATCATAAGAATCATTGTACAAATCAGTATATGGAATTGTAAAAAAAGTTAAGGCGGAACCTACTATACCTGCTGCCAACAAAGAGAAGAAACCTTTTGCTTTTGAATTACCTTTTTTACTATTGAATTGGGCTCTTTCTGTTCTACCTTCTTCAGTTGAACTTGCGATTGCTTGTTCCGTAGCTTTCACTTCCTCCATCTCTTCTTTATCAAGACGGATATGTTCATCTATATCAGAAGATAAAATAGGCTGTTCTGATTCTTGTCGCATATCTGTTTCCTCTTTAAGTTTTGGCTCCTCCTCATTTGCTTGTTCTTGCTTCTTTTCAGAAGAATCATCTGTATTTAAGTTCAGTTGATTATCTTCTGGCAGTTCTTTCTCCCATTCATTTCTTTTTTCATAATCACTCATCTTTTGTTCTCCTCCTATTTCTAATTTCGAACAATTATTTCCATTAATTTATTTTCTTTTCATTTCAATTAACGTCTTTATACATACATAGTAACCAATATATATGAATAAATTATGAACAAAATTTGAAAAGACATAGAAGAATTTCGGAACAATTCCATTCCTCCTAAATATCCTTTGAGTACTAATCTCTAGCTTTTCTGCTAAGTGGATATTAGAACTTAAGTGACTCGCAACAATGAGCCCCATTCAGCCTATGCTATACAAATGAATTTAGCACCGTCACTTTTCCTGTGGAAGTGGAAAGAAAATGGTAAAGGTTGTTCCTTTCCCTTTTTCACTCGTTACTTGAATATCCCCTTCATGGAACTGCACTAATTGTTTAACAATCGATAAACCAAGTCCAAATTCTCCATATGGATTATTCGTCCTTGAGAGATCTGCTTTATAAAATCTCTTCCAAATATTTTCTATTTCATGCGCATCTATTCCAATGCCAGTATCCTTAACCTCAATGATTGTTCTGTCGGATTCCATTCGGCCACTCAGCCAAATGCTTCCATTTTCAGTAAACTGAATGCTATTCTTCGTAATGTTCATTAAGATTTGGATTAAACGATCATAATCTGCATAAATTACCGCATCGTGATCGACTTCTACATAGATTTTTACATCCTTTTCCTCTGCTAGAAAGGATAGCTGCTCATAAATAATCTCCAAAACTTCTTCAAGGGAAATGAATTCCTTCATTAAAACAATCTGATTGGAGCGAATTTTATCATAATCAAGATTTTCATTTACTAGCCGGATAAGTCTTTTTGCTTCTTGGCTAATTAGTTTGAGTCCTTTATCCCGCTCATTTTCTGGTATCATATTATTATTTAAGCCCTCAATCACGCCGCTTATCGTTGTTAAAGGAGTCTTTAATTCGTGTGAAACATCAGACATAAATTGTCGGCGCCGATTTTCTAACGCATCTATTGCTTCTTTTGATTCTCTTAGTCTATCTACCATCTGATTAAAATCTTGACCTAGTTCCCCTATCTCATCAAAAGTAGAGGATGATACTTTTACACTATAATCCCCTTCTGCAACATGACTTGTAGCTTCCTGGAGCTTTTTTATCCGCTTAACATGCACCCTTGAAAAAATGAAACTCATTAATAAAGCAATTGCAAAAACTAAGAAGAGAATATAAATCAAATAGCGATTAATTTCTTGAATCATTTCTTTCGATTCTACAAGAGGAGATGTTAAAATAATTCCACCCACAACAACATCATTAACAGAGTATGGAATCGCAACAAGTGCTACCTCTTGATCTCCTCTTCTTGTACTAGGCTTAATAACCGTGCTACTTCCGTCTTTTATTTCATCCCACTCTGCCGTAGTAATATTGATATCCAAATCTTTTCCGAAAGACCAAATCCGGTTTCGTTGTGTATTAAATATGCCTATCGTTATTCCTGTCCCCTTCAGCTCTTCGGAATAACGTAATAAAGTTGAATACGTGGAAGCAGACCATAGATCCGCTCCTTGAACATCTTGAACAATATTATATCCATAGCCCTGTAATTCATCTGCTTTCATCGAAAATACTAATTTCTCTATATAATGGGAAAAAACCAAGCTTAATACTAATAGTGCCACCAGAATGACACTTAAATGACTTATTAGCTGCTGATAGATGTATTTAATTCTCATGTACTACCACCGTTTCATCGAATTTATATCCTACACCCCATACTGTATGTAAAAAGGGCTGACTATCTCTTCCTATTTTTCTTCTGAGTCTTTTAATATGGACATCAACCGTACGATCATCTCCATAAAACTGAAATCCCCATACTTGCTGTAATATCTGTTCTCTGGAAAACACTTGTTTAGGGTGCTGAACAAAGAATGAAAGTAAATCAAATTCTTTTGGTGTTAATCCCAATATTGGTCGATCATCAATCAATACTTCTCTCGTTTCTTTATTTACTTTAATAATTGCATTTCCGCTTCCATCTTCTTCATTAGACTTTCTTCTCCAAATTGCCTTTATTCTTGCAATTAAGGCTAGTGGACTAAAGGGCTTTGTAACATAATCATCTGCTCCCATTTCTAGCCCAAGTACTTGATCTGATTCCCCATCCTTTGCTGTTAACATAATAATAGGTGTCTCTTTATCTGTTTCTCTTATTTTGCGACAAACTGTTATACCATCTAAATCTGGAAGCATCCAGTCTAAAATAATCATATCATATTTATTTTGCTTCAAATGTTTATATCCTTCCAAGCCGTTAGAAAGAAAGGTTACCTGAAAGCCCTCCTTCATAAAAAACATTTCCAGCATGGAACAAACACTTTTATTATCTTCTATTACTAAAATATCCATAAGTACTCTCCTATTTTATCTGCTTTTTACTAATTAAAGCCGCTTTTACTAATAGAAGCAATAGCTTACCTTCCTATTTAATGGATTGTTAAAGGTTAGGAAATAGTTCGTTCATATTTTAAAAAAGACATTTGTACATAGACACAAAAAAGACCATCTAAAAGATTCCTCCTTTAAATGGTCTACTAAATTAACTTATTTAGTTAACTTCTGCCTTACTTTCTTCCAATACTTTTTCTGCGAGAAGTAGCCCTCCTGTGATGCCGGCATTATCTCCTAATCCTGGTCTAACAATATATTCATTCATCTTGTCTTGGACTTCTGGATAGGAAACATACCCATTTAAAAGTTCGCTCAAATGGCGATATACATGTGTTAACACATGCTCCTGATTCATAACACCTCCGCCAAGGATGATTTTTTTAGGGGATAGAATAAGGATATATTGCATGAGTGCCTGTGCAATATAATAGCCCTCCATTTCCCATACACTTTCCTTGTCACTTAAATGAATAGCCTTCTCGCCCCATCTTTCTTCAATTGCTGGTCCTGCAGCTAACCCTTCTAAACAATCTGCATGGTATGGGCATCTCCCTTTGTACATATCTTCTGGATGTCTTCTGACTAAAATATGTCCCATTTCTGGATGTGTCAAACCTTGCAATAATTCGCCATTAACATACGCACCAGCACCAATGCCTGTACCAATGGTAATATATAAACAATTATCTACTCCTTTAGCAGCACCTAACTTTGCCTCTCCTAGCGCAGCAACATTTACATCTGTATTAAAACCAGTTGGAACAGAAAATTCATCCTCTATTGCTTTTAATAATGAATAGTCCTTCCAAGCTAGTTTAGGCGTAGTTGTGATATTTCCATAAGTAGGACTATTTTTATCCACATCAATTGGACCAAATGACCCGATTCCAATTGCTTCAATAGGAAACCTTTTAAAAAAGGCAATTACCTCTGGCATTGTTTCTTCAGGGGTCGTCGTTGGAATGGAAATTCGTTCTTTAATTTCCCCTTTTGCATCTCCTACTGCACAGACAAATTTTGTTCCGCCTGCTTCAATCGCACCATATAATGTCATGAATCTTCTCTCCTTATGAATGACTAGATTTATTTGCTTATTTACTGTTTATCTGCTGGAAAAACAACTCCTGTTTGCTTTCTTACCTCGTCCATAATTTCCATGACCGTTAAAGAAACATCATAAGTGTTCACAGAAGATTCTATTTTCCCCGCTTTAATCAATTCAATAAATTCCTTCGCCTCATAATACATCGAAGCTGGCTTTTGTGAAACCGTCAGATCCTCTTTTTCCCCTTTACGCGGGATAAATTCTACCTTTGTAGGTGTGCTGAATTGTTGAATTAATATGTTTCCTTCTTCCCCTTGAATTTCGGATGGAATATAGGAATTGGTGATTTTTGAATACATCAATAGTACATCCATATCAGAATAGCTTAAAATGATGCTTCCTTCTCCATCTACCCCTGAATCTAGTAAGAAACTATTTGCTTTAATTTCCTCTGGCCTTCCAAACAGAGCTACCATTGGATAAAGACAATAAACACCAATGTCCATTAGTGATCCATTTGATAATTCTGGCTTAAATGCATTTAATACCGTTCCTTCTTTATAAGCATCATATCGTGAAGAATACTGACAATAGCTTACAAATGCACGACGGATTTTTCCGACTTTATGTAAATTCTTTTGAATAACTTGAAAGTTAGGAAGGAAAGTTGTTTTTAATGCTTCCATTAATAAGACATTATTTTCCTTGGCAACCTCCATCATCTGTCTCACTTCACGTGCATTAGAAGCCATCGCTTTCTCTGTTAAAACATGCTTTTTATTTTTCAAAAAAACGATAGCCTGTTCTGCATGATAGGCATTAGGACTAGCAATATATACAGCATCGATTGTATCGCTTTTTGCCATTTCTTCTAAATCTGTGTATGTATAATCTGCCCGATACTTATCAGCAAACGTTTTTGCTTTATCTTCCGTTCTAGAATATACCGCTGTTAATTGAAAGTCTGCTATTTCACTAGCCGCCTCAATAAAAGATTCTGTAATCCAATTCGTGCCGATGATTCCAAATCTAATCGTCATAAAATGTAGATCCTCCTATTCGATGAAATCTTCCCATCTTTCTTTTATTTTGGATGGAAGTCGCTAAAAAAGCAACTATCAGCTAGCATTTTTATCTTTTGAAAATGGTTCTATATCCTTGCAAAATTGTTTTATCCTTACACAAAAAAGAATCCAGCAAGTAGCATACTTACTGGATTCTCCTTCTTTATTCTGAAATCGCTTCTGAAATTTCTTTTACCATTTCACTTGTTGATAGCAGTCCTCCGCCTGATAGGTACCAGTAATTTGGATCTAGATAGATAATATGATCATTTTTAGCTGCATCAATGCCATTTACTAACTTATTATCAAGCGTCTTCTCACCTGAAGATTCTCCACCAACAACTGCTCCTCTATCAATGACAAATAAGTAAGCTGGATTTTTTTCTGCTAGATATTCAAATGTAACCTTTTGTCCATGTGTAGATGCCTCAATATTTTCATCTGCTGGAGCTAAGCCTAATACATCATGAATAATCCCGAACCGAGAGTTTTTCCCATAAGCACTTAAGCTTCCGTCATTTACTAATACGATTAATGATTTACCATCTATCGTTTTTGCTTTTTCATTAATGGCAGCAATATCCTCCTCAATTTTTGCTAGTTCATCTGCCACTTCTTGTTTCTTATCAAAAATATCGCCAATAAGATTCATATTATGCTTAAATGAATTCATATAGTCTGTTGTATCAACACCGACATATACAGTTGGAGCAATTTTTTTCAATTCTTCATAAGCAGCTGACTGTCTTCCAGAGATAAAAATAACATCTGGTGATAATTCACTAATTGCTTCAAAATCTGGTTCCTTTAAACTTCCTACATTTGCATACTTTGAATCTTCATATTTAGAAAGATATGGGGGAATGTTTGCTTGTGGAACACCCGCTACTTCTATTCCTAATTTTTCTAATGTATCTAAAACTCCAAAATCAAAAGCTACAACTTTCTTAGGATTGACCGGAACTGTGTCTTCCCCTAATTCATGGGTTACTTTAATTTCTGCCGGCTCTTCGCTATTCTTACTTGAATCTGCTTCTGCATTTGATTTTTCTGTATTGCCACATGCAGCTAATACTGCAAGAACGAATGTTAATAATAATAGGGAAAGCTTTTTCTTCATTCGATAAACACCTCTATAAATTTAATATATAAATTAAATTGAATACATTGCATTTAAAGACAGAATAACCTATGATAAGGTATTATTAGCATCTTTCCTTCCTCATTTTCCTAGAATGATTAGGGATTTTGCTAATTCTAATGGTAGTGTTATTATGGTTTCTTCTGGCGAAGGGACTTAGTTAAGTCAGCCATAATTACACTGCCCCCTTTCTATTTTTCTTCCACCATTAGCTTCTTTTCTACAATGAACCAATCATTTATCAATAGTCAAAATCTTTTTCTATGCAAAATAAACGCATATTCGTTGATTATTAATTTCTTCAATTTGCATATCCATTTCATAAATGTTTTTTAATACTTTTCGATTGATTATCTTTTTAGCTGGTCCATCATTGACGATTTTGCCATTCTTTAATGCAACGATATTATCTGAATAAACAGATGCAAAATTAATATCATGGATAACAATTACTACCGTTTTTCCCAGCTCTTCTACTAATCTTCTTAGCACTTTCATAATTTGCACAGAGTGCTTCATATCTAAATTATTTAGCGGTTCATCCAAAAGGATATATTCTGTATCTTGGGCAACTACCATTGCGATATAAGCTCTTTGCTTTTGTCCACCGCTTAGCTGATCTAAGTATTTATGCTGCATATCCTCTAATTCCATATACTTAATGGCTTCATCTACCATTTTTTCATCTAAATCTGTCAGTTTTCCTTGTGAATAAGGAAATCTCCCAAAGCTTACAAGCTCTCTTATTGTTAAGCGAAGATTGATATTGTTTGCTTGTTTTAATATAGAAATTTTCTTTGCAAGGTCATTGCTTTTTGCTTTATCAATATGCTGGCCATCTATTATGACATCTCCACTGTCTGCTTTAATTAAGCGACTAATAATAGAAAGCAATGTACTTTTCCCAGCGCCATTCGGTCCAATAAAAGAAGTGATTTTTCCTTTTTCTACAGAAAGAGATACATTATCAAGCACTTTTTTCCCACTATATTGTTTCGTAATGTTCTTTACCTCTACCATGCTCTTCTCTCCTTTAGTAATAAATAGATAAAATACACTCCACCTACAAAGTTAATGATCACACTGATAGTTGTTGAAAATGTAAATACTCGTTCTACAATCAGTAACCCACCAACTAAAGAAATAATGCTCAATAGAATAGATCCAGTAATCAAGGTACTGTGCTTATATGTTTTCAAAAACTCACGAGCTAAGTTGACAACCAGTAACCCGAGAAAGGTAATTGGACCAACTAATGCCGTCGCAACAGATACAAGGATAGATACTACAATTAACATATTGCGCACTACCTTCTCATAGTCAATCCCTAAGTTAATAGCCTGGTCTCTTCCTAAAGACATGACGTCAAAGAAGCGACTATATCTTGTAACATAGATAGACACTACTGCGACGATAATAAGACTGATCGTTAAAATATTGGTATTTATATTATTAAAACTTGCAAACATTTTATCTTGAATAATCAGAAACTCATTTGGATCAATTAATACTTGCATAAAGGATGAAACACTAGAGAAAAAGCTCCCCATTACAATTCCAATTAACAGTAATAATAAAATGTTTTGGTCTTCTCTATTAAAGAAAAGCTTATAAAGGATACTTGAAAAAAGAACCATTAATACAACAGACACTAAGAAGTTTATGTTGCTATTCATCATCGTCATCGTGCTTGAGCCAAAAAGGAAAACAACAGCGGTTTGAATAAATAGATAAAGGGAATCTAACCCTAAAATACTTGGCGTTAATATTCGGTTATTTGTAATGGTTTGGAATATCATTGAAGTAAAGGCAATGCAGCCACCAGTTAAAAGAATGGCAACAATTTTTATAGCTCGGCGGGGAATGACGTATTCCCAATTATTGCTACTGACTTTGATTAACATAAATATAGCAATTAGTAGAATCGCTAGAACGGCCAGTACAATAAGTTTTATCTTAGGCTGCTTCATAAGTCTTTCTCCTTAAAAGTAAATACAGGAAGATACCACTTCCGATGACTCCAACCATCACACCAATCGAAATTTCATATGGATAAATAATCACTCTTCCCAGAATATCACAGAATAATACAAATACTGCGCCAAGTAATGCTGTATGCGTTAAGCTGTTTTTTAAATTATCTCCTCGGTATAAAGAAACAATATTTGGAATAATTAGGCCAAGAAATGGAATCATTCCTACTGTCAGTAATACAACAGAAGATACTAGTGCAACGATGATTAATCCTATATTCACCACTCTTTTGTGATTTAGTCCAAGATTAATGGAAAAGTCTTCACCCATTCCAGCAATCGTAAATTTATTTGCATATAGATAGGCAATAATTACTACCGGAATACTTATGTAAAGAAGCTCGTATCTCCCGGCCATGATTAAGGAAAAATCTCCTTGCAACCATGAAGACATATTTTGTATTAAATCATATTTCATCGCAAAAAAAGTGGTAATGGAACTTACAATATTTCCAAGCATTAGACCAATTAATGGAATAAAGATAGCATCTTTGAATTTAATCATATTCAGTATTCGCATAAACAAAAATGTGCCACAAAGTGCAAATACGAATGCTATTATCATTTTTACAATCGGGCTCTCTCCTGTAAAAAGCATTAGAGCGACCAATATCCCCAACCTTGCCCAATCCATCGTACCAGCTGTCGTAGGAGAAACAAATTTATTTCTCGATATTTGCTGCATAATGAGGCCACAAATGCTTAGGCTAACGCCGGCAATGATAATGCTGATTAGGCGTGGAAATCTGCTAATCAAAAGAATTTCTTTTTGATCTGCTGTTAAATGAAAAATATTTTTTGGGTGAATATCAATGACTCCAACAAATAGGGAGATGATAGATAAGACTATTAACAATATAAATAAATACTTTATTTTCATCACGCTATTGAGTAATACTACTCTCTTTCCTCACTCCCCTACTTAGTCGTAAATGATTTTCATTATCATTTAGATTCTTTCTTTATTTTATCATCTTTTTCCAGCTCGTCAATGCTTTTTCAAAGACCTGATAGATTTATCACAAAATTTAAAAAAGAATGATGCTGATTACCTAGTTACTTTGTCATGGTTTAGCATCACCATAAAAATACTTAATTAAGCATGCTGTCGTTCCGTTCCGCTCGAATGCAAAAAAAGAGACCTCCAATGGAGACCTCTTTCACATAACGCTTTATTAGTAATGCACATGTCCTGATGTCATTACCCAAATAGTTCCTCCTGCTACTACGATTGCGCAGAAGAAAGCATAAACGATATTTATAGTTTGTACTTGTCCTTCTCCTTCTGTAAGATGCATAAACATAAACAGTTGAAGAATGGCTTGAATGACAGCCAATGCACCGATAATCCACATAACAGTTATCATTGGAAGATCTGTATATAACTTAGCTCCTACAGCTGCGAAGGTAAGTAATAAAGAAACAATAAAACCTGCAATATGACCAATTGGAAATTTTTCATTTTCATGATTTTTTGCCATCTTTAATTACCCTCCCATTCTAGCAAGATAAACGAATGTGAAGATGAAAATCCACACAACGTCTAAGAAGTGCCAGTATAAACTTATAATAAATGTCTTACGAGCTGTTGTTGGTGTTAAACCATGCTTCATTAATTGAATAATAATTAATATTGCCCAGCCAATACCTATGGATACGTGCAATCCATGCGTTCCAAGCAATACAAAGAACGAAGAAAGGAATGCACTTGTCTGCATTGTTGCACCTTCATGTACATAATGAATAAACTCATTTACTTCCACAAAAACGAACCCTGCACCTAATGCCAAAGTGATAATTAACCAAGTTAATAATCCTTTTAAATTCTGGCGACGCATATACCATATGGCAATCCCACAAGTGAAACTACTTGTTAATAGTAAAAGTGTTTCAATCATGACATCTTTTAATTTAAATAATTCAGCTGGAGTAGGCCCGCCTGCAAAGTTATCCTTTAAAGATCCATAGGCTGCAAACAAGGTAGCGAATAATACAACCTCCGCACCAAGGAAGATCCAGAAGCCTAGAATATTTAAACGGCTTTGCTCTGTCTGATATTCTAGTGGTAAAGACTTATCGACTTTTGCCATTATTTCTCACCTCTCCATGCACGTTCCGTTTTCTTAATAACATCCAGTTTAATATGGTAACCTTCGTCATAATCAAAAGAACGAATTATTAAGCCAACAAAAATACCTAAACTACAGATTGCAGCTGGAATAAACAATTCAAATACTAGTAAGAAACCAACTACACCAAATATTGCACACATATAGAATGGCAACCAAGAGTTGCTCGGCATGTGTATTTCTTCTAACTCTTCTTCTTTTAAAACTAAGCCTTCTTTATTTTTCTTCATATACCAGAATGCATCTAATGCTTTTACTTCTGGAGTGATAGCGAAGTTATATGGCTGAACTGGAGAAGCTGTATGCCATTCTAATGTTCTTGCATCCCATGGATCTGTTGAAATCTTTCTATCTGCATAACGAGTGCTATAGTAAATGTTATAAACAAGTACTGCAAATCCCGCAGCAAGAATAAGAGATCCGATTGCGGAAAGCATGAACAATGGTGCAAATCCAGATTCTGCAGAGAAAGTATAAGAACGTCTTACTGCTCCTTGTAAACCTAAGAAGAACATTGGCATAAATGTTACGTTAAAACCAATATTAAATAACCAGAAATGCCATTTTCCTAAACGCTCATTTAAAGCATAACCGAACATTTTTGGCCACCAGTAATAGAAACCAGCAAATACTGCATACACTACACCTGGTATTAATACATAGTGGAAGTGAGCTACTAAGAATAATGTATTATGATATTGATAGTCTGCTGCAGCCATTGCAAGCATAACTCCAGTTACCCCACCAATTGTAAAGGTTGGAATAAATGCAAGCGACCATAGCATAGCTGTTGTAAATTGAATTCGCCCTTTTCTCATTGTAAATAACCAGTTGAAAATCTTAACCCCAGTCGGAACTGCAATTAACATTGTCGTAATCGAGAATACAGAGTTTACAACAGGTCCAGACCCCATCGTGTAGAAATGGTGAACCCATACAACCATACTTAAGATAGCAATACCTACAATAGATATAATCATTGAATTATAACCATATAGACGTTTTCTTGAGAAAGTCGCAATTACTTCTGAGAACATACCGAAAGCAGGCAAGATTACGATATAAACCTCAGGATGTCCCCATAACCAGAATAAGTTATTCCATAACATCGCATTTCCTCCACCGGAAATCGTGAAGAAATGTGTTCCGAATAAACGGTCAAATGTCATTAATGCTAGTGCAACAGTTAAGATTGGGAATGCAAATACAATAATAACGTTTGTAATTAATGAAGTCCAAGTGAACATTGGCATTTTCATTAATGTCATCCCTTTTGCACGCATTTTTAGGATCGTAACAACAAAGTTGATACCTGTCATTAACGTACCTATACCTGCAATCTGCAAGGCAATGGCATAGAAGTTATTTCCAACCCCTGGCGTAAATTCTTTCCCAGCAAGAGGGAAATAGGATGTCCATCCTGCATCAGGTGATCCACCAATTACGAAAGAAATATTGAATAACATTGCACCACTAAATGTTAGCCAGAAGCTTAATGCATTTAATTGTGGGAATGCAACATCACGTGCACCAATTTGTAAAGGAATTACTACGTTCATTAGTCCAATCAACGCAGGCATCGCCATAAAAAGAATCATGATAACACCGTGTGTTGTAAATACTTCATTGTAATGCTGTGCATCTAAAAAATCCATTTCAGGTGCTGAGGTTTGATATTTCATCATCAAACCATCTACTCCACCACGGAAGAACATTAATACGGCTACGATAATATACATAATACCGATTTTTTTGTGATCAACCGTTGTTATCCATTCATCCCATAGATATTGCCATTTCTTAAAATAGGTGACACCAACTACAATGGCAAGCATTGTTAGCGTAATACCTATTTGAGCAGATAATATGAGGGGATCACCAGTAATAACGATATGTTCCCACTTAATGTGCATCCTCTTCACCCCCGTTTGACTCTTCGTTCTTTTCAAAAGTTTTACCTGGATATCCATGAACTCGATATAGCTCAGGATTTAAATAATAGTTTGAGTCTCCACCTTTCCCGTGATCAATCCACTCTAAATGAGTATTAGAGAAAGTCATACGGCCTAAATGTGTCGGCTTAATAATTTCTTTATATTTTTCCTCAGTTAATTCAGGGGCAGTTTCTTTTACTTCATCTACCCATTCATCATAGTCCGCTAAGGTTTTTGCTTCAACTTCAAATTTCATCTCCGCATAGCCTTTACCGTTAAAGCTTGTATTTTGCCCTTCATAACTACCTGGGTTATCAGCCACAACATAAAGATCTGTTTCAGCCCCATACATTGTGTACTTCTGGCCAGCTAATGCAGGAATCCAGAATGATTGCATTGTTCCAGCAGAAGTTAATTTAAACTCCACTGGTACACCAGCAGGGATATTTACATAGTTGACTGTTTCAATTCCTTCTTCTGGATAGCTAAAAATCCACTTCCAGTCAGCAGAAGTTACATTAATTACAATAGGATCTTGATCTTTATAATCCTCTGGAATATCCTCTAATGCATAAATTGTTTTTACAGTCGGAATCGTTAATGCAATAATAATTAGAAATGGGATTACAGTCCAAACAATCTCAAGCTTTGTACTTCCATGTTCTTCTGGTTCATAATCCGCATTGTCTTTCGTTGCGCGATATTTCCAAACTATGTAGCCAAATAGTCCAAAAACTACTAGACAAACAAAAGCCATTAATACAATAGACCAGTTAATCAAGTCTGTAATACTTCTAGCAACAGGACCTTGTGGATCAAATACAACCATCGATTCACAACCGCTTAAAATGAATAGTGGTACAATTGCTAAAAGTGAAACTAAAATTCCCTTTTTCATTTGTACAGCTCCTTCCGTTTAAGTTCAAATGTTAAACTATTCACAGAATGTTCGATATTTAGACATAGAACATTCATATTACATAGGTAAAATAATGATTATTACTACCTGTATGATGATATCATATCTCGAACCTATTATTTGTGACAAAAAACGTAAGTATAATTTTACCAATTTTCACATTTTCTATTCTTATGTTTTCCGTGTATTCAAGATTTTATCAACCTTTTTATTATATCAGATGCTATTATTAAAATCCATGTCCACACTCTTGTCACAAATACTTTTTCAACCTATAGCATTTCTATGTTCCCCTCTCTCACAAGACATTTAAACGCTTACAAACATTATAGAATATTCTGGTTGGTTTTTCCAATATTTATTCCTCTTCATTCCCTTTTATTCATTTAGTTTATTCTGTTATATTTATCACAGACTATACTTCATTAAACTAGATTATCTTTCCTATTTTATAGATTATCCATATTTAGTTATGCTTTTCAAAAAAACCCTTTAGATAGATAAAAAAAGGCAGAAATATATACCGCCACCAGTAGCAACTGCTCTTGTATCCGTATAAATTTCTGCCTTGTTCAAATACTAATTTTCTAGTATTTCTTGTAATTTCCCTTTTACCATGTCATTTATTTTTTTCACATCTTTTTTAATTTCATCTACAACTTGGCTCCATTTTGAAGAATTCTCTTTTATGGTTGTTTCTAATTCCTCTGCTTTTTCTTTAATTACTTTTTTTGTTTCTTCTACTTTTTCATTTACATTTCCATTATCCTTATTTGCTAGTTTATCACTAACAGATAATACTTTAAAATTTTCCGGTTCTACGTATTGTACAGCCTGATCCATAATTGTCTTAAAAATTGGTACTACATCCCCCGAGCTTTTGCTTGGAAGATAATGTTGATCATCTGTTTTATCATAACCGAGCCACATGGCACCAACTAGATTTGGGGTATAACCCACAAACCATTGGTCCTTTGTACCAGAAATATTACCATTATCTAATTGAGTAGATCCTGTTTTTCCCGCAATTTGGAATCCAGTCACTTTTGCACCTTGACCTGTTCCTGATTTTATAACATCCAGTAGCATCGAAGTCATATCATCTGTGACTGATTTTGATGTTACTCTTGTTGATTCAGGTTCATATTCCGCAATAACGTTACCTGTTGGTCCAATAATTTTTGTAATCAAATGATTCTCCATTCGAACACCATCATTTGGGAACGTAGAATAAGCACTGGCCATTTGTAAAGGGGAAACACCTGTAGTCATTCCACCTAAAGCAATCCCTAAATACTCATCATCTTTTTCATACGGAATTCCAAATCGATCAAGCGATTTAAGTCCCGTTTCTAATCCAATTTGGTCTAATAGCCAGACAGCTGGAACATTTAAGGATTCTTCTAAAGCTTCATACATTGGGACTTCTCCCTTAAATGTTTTTGTAAAGTTTTGTGGTTCATATTTCCCTTTCTTAAAAGGTTTATCCTCAAGCATCGAATCTATCTTATATCCTTTTTCTAAAGCTGGTGTATAAACCGCAAGTGGCTTCATTGTAGATCCTGGTTGTACTTTAATTTGAGTAGCTCGATTAAATCCTCTGAAAACTTGCTCTCCTCTTCCTCCGACTAATCCTCTTACCCCACCTGTTTCTGGGTCAAGCAGCACTGCTCCACCTTGCACTAATGTCCCATCAGCGCTTTTTGGGAAAAGAGAATCGCGAGCAAAGGTCTTTTCTAATGTTGATTGAAGATTTTGGTCCATCTCTGTATAAATTTTATAGCCTCTTTTCAAGATTTCTTCCTGAGTAAGACCATATTTATTGATTGCTTCATCGATAACCGCATCTACAAAGTAAGGATATTCTCTTTCAATAAAGGAGCCTCCCCCATTTTCTAAAA
Organism: Niallia sp. HCP3S3_B10; assembly: GCF_052064465.1. NCBI lineage: Bacteria > Bacillati > Bacillota > Bacilli > Caryophanales > Bacillaceae > Niallia > Niallia sp. HCP3S3_B10. Next base: position 69,877 of record NZ_JBQHVO010000005.1, read on the forward strand.
CAATTTTTTCTTTTACTGCCTTTTGATATTCTTTCTCTGTTATTTCGTTTAAATCTAGCATTTTCTTTAGAACCACATTACGGCGGGAAACTGCCCCATCATAATTATTATAGGGATCTAATGCAGAGGGAGCCTGTAATATCCCTGCAAGTAAAGCAGCTTCACTTATTGATACTTCTTTAATATCTTTATTAAAGTACTTTAAAGAAGCTTGGCTAATCCCCCATGCTCCACTACCAAAATAAACATGGTTTAAATACATTTGTAGTATTTCTTCTTTTTTATAATGCTTCTCTATTTCTACTGCTAAAAATAATTCCTCTGCTTTCCGTTTATACGTCTGTTCGGAAGTTAACAAGGCATTTTTTGTTAATTGTTGCGTAATGGTACTGCCTCCACCTGTAATTCTTCCTGCAAAAATATTTTTAAAAAAGGCCCGAGTAATTCCTTTTATATCAAACCCATTATGTTCATAAAAACGTTCATCTTCAATAGAAACAACAGCTGCCGGAACATATTCAGGTACATCCTCCAATTCTATTCCTTCCGTTCTTTCTGTTCTTATTTGGGTTGCTTCGTCCCCATCTTTATCGTAAATAATCGTTGCCTGGCTTAAACCAGCCTTCAAGGTACTAACATTTGCCTGTGTCGCTAAATACGTAAAATATAATATTGCCAACAAAACAAACAGTAACCCACCCAAAAGTATAATTTGGGTAAGATGTCTCTTCTTCCAAAAGCGTCGAAACCCTTCCCAATACGGTTTTAGTCTTTCCATTCTATAACCTATCCTTTACTTTTACTAAATAGAATAAATACTATATATTTTCTTTTCTCTCTTTCCTATCAAACATTAGACGTTAATTTCCATTCTTTTGTTGCAAGTTATCTATCAAAACTATATTCTCTTTTTTTGTAAATTACAAGAAGGTATTCCCCTCTCTATTATTACCAAATTTATCAAGGAGCGAGCTCTGTTGTTTATTCTATCGCAGTTTCGGGAAAAGACCTATTATAGAAGAAAAAGGATGTGAGAGATAATGAAAAAAATGTTCAGACGATTGATTACGTGGGGACCTATCATTTATCCCTTCGCCAAAAAAATGTGGGACAAGCGGAAACAGTCCAAGGTAAACTCTAGTACTGCTACACGCTAAAAGAAAAAATCCAATGCAGCCAGGGCTATTCGCCTTAGGCTACATTGGATTTTTTTATGCATTAATATTGTTATAAGCAAGCACTACTTCTTTCACTAAAGCATGGTCTTCATTTAAACCTGATACTTTACTGAAAGCTGTTTGAACTCCATTTTCATCTATTAAGTTCTTTAACTCAATAGACTCTTGATCTTCCGGTGTATAAAAGCGAAGTGCTGATGCCATCACTTCAACTAAGTAAGAAGGAATTTCGTTAAACTCCCTATAATATGCTAAAGCAGGAGCGACTAATCGATCATTGCCACCTAATTTTCTTAATGGTGATCGACCAACTCGTTTTACGTCGTCAACGATATAAACATTTGCAAAACGGCCTAAATATACTTTTGGCAGACATAATGCTGACACAATTAAATTAATAAAATCCAATAAAATCAGCATTCCGCGTTAACTCTCTTAAAAGATTCTATTTAACCAACAATTTATACACCAAAAAAAGAAGGGTTTCCCCTTCTATAAAATCCGTTTTTTTAATCAAACTTCCACTGCACTAGTATCTTTCATCACTTCAATAAAATGGATGTGATGTTCTTCAATATTTTTTATTTTAAAGATATATCCTTCTTCTTCCAAAATATCCCCTTCAACCGCTTCAAAATTTTTAGTCAAAAACCATCCGCCAATCGTATCCACTTCCTCCTCAGATAAATGAGTTCCTAAAAGATCGTTTACTTCGCTGATTAATACTTTGCCATTAAGTATATAATGATCGTCTTTAATTCTGCGAATATCAGAAATTTCATCCTCATCAAACTCATCTCTGATGTCTCCTACAATTTCCTCTAGTATATCTTCTGCAGTAACAATACCTGAAGTACCACCATATTCATCAAGCAGAATCGCCATATGTGTACGTTCTTTCTGCATTTTAATTAATAATTCTCTTATAGGAACGGTTTCAATGACACGAATAATCGGTTTCATATAGTCCTCTAATCGAATCTCTTGTTTGTTTTGAACAGTTGCCGTTAGAAATTCTCGAATATTAATTAATCCGATTACATTATCCTTATCTCCATTTACTAATGGATAACGAGTGTAATTCTCCTCTTCCAATATATTCATTATTTCATCAAAGGTATTATCTACACTAATCGTAACCATTTCGGTTCTCGGCACCATGATTTCTTTGGCAATTCGTTCATCAAATTCAAAAATATTATTTACATATGCTAGTTCATTTTTATTGATTTCACCGCTTTTATAGCTTTCTGACATTAAAATTCTTAACTCTTCTTCTGAGTGTGCAAGTTCATGTTCTGATGCTGGTTTTAATCCAAAGATACTTGTCAAAAGTCGTGCAGACCCATTCAACAACCAAATAAAAGGATATAATATTCGATAGAACCAAATAATTGGATTTGCAAAGGTTAATGTTATAAGTTCTGCCTTTTGAATAGCAACCGTCTTTGGAGCAAGTTCTCCAACAACAACATGCAAGAAGGTTACAAGTAAAAAGGATATAACAAAGGCAATCACGTGAGATAATGCATTCCCAATGGATAACTTAATAAATAGTGGCTCAAGAATTTCCGCGAAAGTGGATTCTCCAATCCAACCTAGTCCTAAAGCTGTAACAGTTATCCCTAATTGGCAAGCTGAAAGATATTCATCTAAATGTGTCGTTACCTTTTTTGCCGCTAATGCACCTTTTTTTCCTTCAGCAACTAACTGATCGATTCTTGAACTCCTGACCTTTACTATTGCAAACTCGGTTGCAACGAAAAAAGCAGTTAAAGCAATTAATATCACAAATAAAATCAAATTAAAAATTTCCAATAAGTAGCCCGTAAAGGGGCTTACACCTCCTGATAATAAAAGCGCATCCGCATTTCTCCAATAAAAGGAGAGACGCTGTTGCTTATAATAATTCCCATTCCTTTTAGTTAAATTTTTTATGCAAACCTTAAAAAAACAGTTTAATTTAGCAAAAGCAACAATGCTTGTATTAAAGATATACTTTCATGAGATATAGTATTTCTTACTTCTTTCTTTTTATGATGGTCCTGAATATCTACTGATAGAAGCATTTGATGAATCTTTTCATTCAAATCCCTCATATTTTCTTTCAGTTCCTCTACATCCAAAGTATTCATTTTGTGATTATTTAATTTCCCCTTAATTTCCTCTAGCGTTAGCTTTCTCTTTTTAAATTCTTCAATAACTTTAATTTGTTCTATTTGTTCTTCTCTATAATAACGATAATTTGTTTGAGAACGTTCTGCTTGAAGAAGGCCAAGGTTTGTATAATAATCTATGGTTCTTTTCGTTACACCAGTAACTTTTGCCAAATCACCAATTCTTAATTTCACATCCCCATCGCTTCTCCTCCTAACCATAACGTTTTAGTTTTACTTTTTTATTATATAAGGGGAATGAGAAAAGATTCAAGCAAAAAACTTCCTATATATAATAGCTTTTCCTTACGCTGACTAAATTTTCACAAAATGTAGGCTTTTTATATTATTAAAATACAATTTAGGTTAAAATATAAGAAGATAAATAGAAAAGAAAAATATATTTAAGAAGGGGAAATGGAGTGGAAACAATTATCAATTTTCTTATGAATAAAGGGGTAAAAAGGTTTTTTATTTTTGCATTAATCATTCTGGGCATCTATGCGCTTAGAAGCATGATTAATTTAATGCTATTTACTTTTATCCTTTCTTTTTTAATGGATCGCATGGAAAAAATTATCTCCAAGCGAATTCACGTTAAACGAAACGTTATAGTTAGCCTCCTCTATCTGGTAACCATCGGAATTCTTTCCTATAGCTTTATTAAATATTTGCCAATGCTTGTAGAAGAAATAACGGCATTAGTTAGACAAGTAATGGATTTTTATTCCCGTCCACATGATAATGAGGTCTTAAATTATATTGTTTCCATCATTCAAGAAAGACAAATCAACAGCTATTTGGAACAAGGACTTGGCATTGTTGTCAAATATTTCTCAAGTATCAGTTCCATAAGCATACAATTCATACTCGCTATGATTCTAAGCTTCTTCTTCCTTTTAGAGAAGCCGCGATTAATAAAATATAAAGAAAACTTTCGTAAAAGTAAAATTGCACCTTTTTATAATGAAATTGAATTCTTTGGCAAAAAATTTGTGTTAACATTTGGAAAAGTATTAGAAGCTCAAGTTATCATAGCTTTAGTAAATTGTATCTTAACGACTATCGGATTATGGATCCTTGGTTTTCCTCAATTACTAGGCTTATCTCTGATGATATTTGTCTTTGGGCTTATCCCAGTTGCAGGGGTTATTATTTCCCTCATACCGTTGCTGACAATTGGGTACACAATTGGTGGATACACCTATATTATTATATTGATTATCTTTATTTGTGTTATCCATGCTATTGAAGCTTATATTCTTAATCCGAAGCTAATGTCATCGAAAACAAATTTACCTGTATTTTTTACTTTTATTGTGCTTATCTTCTCTGAACATTTCTTTGGAGTATGGGGCTTAATCATTGGAATACCTGTGTTTGTTTTCCTTTTAGATATCTTACAGGTACAAAGTATGGATCCCAATAGAGAAAAAGACATGATAAAGGAATAAACCCGTCTACCTTTTTATACACATAAATAGAAAAGCAGGTTGAATACACTTTGTACCGTGTATCTAACCTGCTTTTTCATTAAATAAACATTACCGAATTAATACTTCAATACTGCTCCTGTATTCGCAGATGTCACAAGCTTAGAATATCGTGCTAAATAGCCACTTTTTACTTTTGATTCAAACCCTTTCCATTCTGCTTTCCTTTGTTGCCATTCTTCCTCAGGTACTACAACATCCATTGTACGATTTTCAATGTCAATCACAATATGATCGCCATCTTTAACAAATGCCAACGGTCCTCCTTCTGCCGCCTCTGGTGAAGCATGGCCGATAGATATACCGCGAGAAGCACCTGAAAAACGCCCATCTGTTACAAGCGCAACTTTGGGACCAAGACCCATTCCAACAATTTGTGAAGTAGGTGCTAGCATTTCCGGCATACCCGGTCCTCCTTTTGGTCCTTCATAGCGAATGATAACAACATGCCCTTCCTTCACTTTGCCTTTCACTAATCCCTCTAATACATCATCCTGTGAGTCAAACACAATAGCTGGCCCTTCATGACGTTGAATTCCGTTTTGAACACCACCTGTTTTAATGATAGCACCTTGAGGAGCAAGATTACCAAACAAGACTGCTAATCCTCCTGTTGAGGTATGAGGATCATCGATTGGACGAATCACTTGATAATCCTTCACTTTACATCCAGCAATATTCTCTCCAAGTGTTTTCCCAGTAACAGTTAATGTATCCAGATGAAGAGCCCCTTCCTTTTTGGATAGTTCATAAAGAGCCGCTGAAACTCCTCCAGCTTCATGTAAATCTTCAATATGTACATCAGAAGAAGGAGCAAGCTTCGATAAATGAGGTACTCTTGATGCAACTTGATTGATTCTTTCAAGTGGATATTCTACGCCCGCTTCATGTGCTAAAGCCAATGTATGAAGAACAGTATTCGTTGATCCTCCTAATGCCATGTCCAATGCAAAGGCATTATCAATTGCCTTTTCTGTCACAATATCTCTTGGTTTAATATCCTCATCTATTAAATGCATCAGCTGTTTAGCAGATTTCTTTACAAATTCTTTTCTCTCAGGTGCGACAGCAAGAATTGTCCCATTTCCAGGCAAAGCAAGACCTAATGCTTCAGCAAGACAGTTCATTGAATTTGCTGTGAACATTCCGGAACAAGAACCACAGGTCGGACAACCAAATTGCTCTAATTCTCTTAGACCACCTTCATCAATTTTGCCTGACTGGAAAGCCCCTACTCCCTCAAACACAGATGATAAAGAAATCTTCCTCCCATCACTAGTAACACCAGCCTTCATTGGTCCACCACTTACAAAGATAGTAGGAATATTTAATCGTAGGGAGGCCATCATCATTCCTGGTGTAATTTTGTCACAGTTTGGGATACAAACCATTCCATCAAACCAATGTGCAGCAACTACCGTTTCAATGGAATCTGCAATAATTTCACGGCTTGGCAAAGAATAGCGCATTCCAATATGCCCCATCGCAATTCCATCATCCACACCAATTGTATTCATTTCAAATGGAACGCCGCCTGCTTCTCTTATTGCATCCTTTACAATCTTTCCAAATTCCTGTAAATGAACATGTCCTGGAACAATATCAATATATGAATTGACTACAGCAATAAATGGTTTATCAAAATCCTCCTCTTTTACCCCAGCAGCTCGCAGTAAGCTTCGATGTGGCGCACGATCGAATCCCTTCTTTATCATATTACTTCTCAATTGTGTCACTTCTACCCCTCCAATTATCCGATTAAAGCGAAAAATCTGTATATTTAAACTTTTACTTATTGTAACACTATAAAAGCAAAATTGGTATAATTTCTTCTTGAGATTATAAATAGAAATCGATATCGACAATCCTTTTTACCAAAAAACAAAAACATTGTTAAATTAGGTTTTTTCTAACGGACAATGTTAGAAGTTCTCACATAATAACCTTATGTATTCTAATTCTCCTGTCCTTCTTAATCCATTCTCAGCCAACTTAATATTATATAAAAATAATTTTTCTGTTAGTAATTTCATTAAATACGGCTGTAAATAAAGCTCTATAGATAAACAAAAGCAATGAAGTTCCTATTATCCCTTCATTGCTTTTTATTGATTTCATTATTCTCTATTTAATAAAGTGAATCATCACTTTAGTGTGTTTCCTTGCTCCCACTGAGAATTAGTAGAACCATTTCGGATATTAATGGACAGTTAATCTCCGTCTATCCTATCCGTTCTCCTAAGCAAATATTTCACTAATTTGTTTCACTTCTTCTTCTGTTAACGCCACTTCTAAGGTTCTCAGATTATTCTTAAGCTGACTAGTTGATTTCGCTCCTGGAATAATCACATCAACTGCAGGCTGTTCTAATAGCCATGCTAATGCAAAATGTGTTGCATCAAAGCCTTTTTCTTCAGCCATTTGCTTTAATTTGTCGACTTTTTCAACATTTTGAATAAATGCCTCTCCTTGAAATAGAGGATTATTTTGTCTGCCATCACTAATTGTGGAATCCTTTGAATACTTTCCAGTCAATAGACCAGAAGCTAAAGGAAAATATGGAACAAAGCTAATGTTATGTTCAACACAATACGGTAAGTACATTTCCTCTGCTTGTCTTTTAAATAATGAATATTCTGCTTGGAATACTTCTAAATAGCCATCCTGATTAAATGCCTTTAGTTGTTCAGCATCCAAATTAGAAGCTCCAACTGCAAGGATCTTCCCTTCATCCTTTAACTCTTGTAACGTCCCTGCAACTTCAGCCATTGGAGTGACATCATCTGGAAAATGAACATAGAATAAATCAATATAATCTGTTTGCAGTCGCTTTAGACTGTCTTCTACAGATTTCCGTAAAAACTCTCTACTATTATCAAGTTGTATTTTGCCATCCACTAATTTATGAGCAGCCTTGCTTGCAATGACGATATCTTGGCGGTTACCTCTTTCCTTTAGCACCTCTCCAATTAATTCCTCTGATCTTCCTAATCCGTATACATAAGCAGTATCAAGAAAATCAATTCCAGCATCTAATGCATTTCTTACTACATTTTTTCCTGTTTTATCATTTAAATTCGGAAATAAATTATGACCACCGACAGAGTTCGCACCATATCCCAGCTTCGTAACATGCATAGCCGTTTGACCTATTTGAACTTTACTACTCAAAAAGATTCATCTCCTTCATTAGTATATAGACAACTATCTATTCACTCCTAGTATGCGTATTTCTGTAATAAGAGTAAAGTAATTCGCTTTATATTCTATTTTTGAACAAGTATCATATACTTTTTAGAAGAACAAATAAAGAAAGGACTTCGATTATCTGTGCATGTATTAAAAAACGGAATCTTTTTTCTCCTTATTCTCCTTCTATTCCTTACACTTTGGTCGATGAGGGGAGTTTCACTGCTATTAAATTTTCCTTTTCTACTTATTCTTATCGTTCCCTTATGGATATATTTTCGAATCCAACAAAACAATCAGCGAAAAGCGGTACTACTTTCAAAAGAATTTCCAATTAATCTATTTTTCGTATATATGCTGACAGTTATCTATGTAACATTGGAGCCTTTTCACTTTACTCCACCTAGTCTAAATGACGGAAAAATGAATCTAATTCCTTATGTTCAAATTCTATATCAATACAAATATAAACCGCCTTTTTTTTGGATGCTATATACGCTCGGAAACATCCTTTTATTTATCCCATTTGGTCTTCTACTTCCTTTTTTGTATAAAAAGCGATTTAGAGCATTCGTTATACTAGGACTTGCTATTCTCTGCTCCCTTTCTATTGAGACTATTCAATTTTTCTTTACTGTAGATAGAGCTGCAGATATAGATGATTTCATTCTAAATATCTTTGGAGCAATGGTTGGCTATTTTCTCTTTTTATTTATGGGGCTATTCGCGCGACGATTATTACATAAGTGCTAAACATTAATCTTTTTAAGATGCTAGCTTTATATAGAAAGAGGCTGGACAAAACTAAATAACCAATCTTTAAAGACGAACAATATCTAATTTAGCTCTTAAATAAAGCTACTTTCTCATGATGGTTATCTATGTTTTTAAATATAGTTAAGTGTAAAAACTAAGTAGTTCCATTGCGCTACAGACGCACGATGCGCCGGGGGAGGAAGCTGAGCCTTCTCGCATGCGCTGCGGGGCCTTAAGCGTCTCTATTTCCCGCAGGAGTCAAGCGTCCTCCGCTCCATTCCACTTCGTTTTTAAACTTTTTTTCAAATTGAAAAACACGAACTTTTATGTATACTAACTATACAAAAGTTCGTGTTTATTATTAGTTGAAATACTTTTGTCCCAGCCTCATCCTATAACAATAACCTTTTTTACGGGTAGATTTTCTATTCTTCCCCGATGATTCTTACTTCTGTTTCAAGGTCTACGTTAAAATTTTCTTTTACCGTCTTTTGCACATGCTTTATTAAAGATAGATAGTCATTTGCTGTTGCATCTTCTACGTTTACAATAAAACCAGCATGTTTTGTAGATACTTGCGCACCGCCAATTTTCGTTCCTTGAAGTCCGCTGTCTTGAATAAGCTTTCCCGCAAAGTGGTTAGGCGGTCTTTTAAACACACTTCCACATGAAGGATATTCTAATGGTTGTTTTGACTCTCTTAAGAAAGTAAGTTCATCCATTTTTGCTTTGATATCTGCATATGTTCCTTTTCCAAGGGAAAAAGTTCCCTCTAATGCTACCCAGCCATTTTTTCCAATACTACTTGTACGGTAGCCAAGCTCTAATTCTGCTTTTGTTACTGTGCGAATATCCCCAGTTCTAGTTAAAACTTTTGCGGCTTCCAATACGTCAGAAACTTCCCCCCCATAAGCACCAGCGTTCATATACAACGCTCCTCCTACAGAACCTGGAATGCCACAAGCAAACTCGAGTCCTGTTAAAGAATGCTCTAGGGCAAATCTAGATGTCTCAATAATTGGAGCACCACTTTGAGCAATCACTTTATTACCATCAAGGGAAATAGCATCAAGCTTTGTTAAATTAAATACAACTCCACGAATTCCGCCATCTCTAATTAGCACATTTGAACCATTTCCTAAAATAGTGATTGGCATATTTTCGCTTAATGCCAATTTATACCCAGACTGTAATTGCTCGTACGTAAGAGGAAAAAGCAAGAAATCAGCCTTCCCACCAATTTTCGTATACGTATATTTATTTAACGCCTCATCAATCATTACACTTTCATTAGGCAATATTTCTAGAAATTTTTTAATTAATATGTTTTTATCCATTAATCTCAACCTTCTGTACGTATTTCTGACTACACTATTCTAATAGTATACCAAAATTATAAAATGGTACGACGCTATTAAGCAAATTTATGTGAAATCATACTCAATCCCATTATATGAAACTCCCCTTCTCTTCATGCTAATAAAAGGGGGAAGACCAGTTTGCTTATTCATGCTGGATGGTAAAACAGCATTTAACAGGTTGAAAAATACAAAAAAAGCTAAGCAATCTCTTTTTATTGATTACTTAGCCGCCATTACTAATTCTTTTTCCTTTTGATGCAATAAATCATAGGAAAGGCATGCTGGTTTATTGGTTCTCGGATCTTTTACTACGACAGCATCTATTTGAAAAACTTCTCTTAATACCTCTTCTGTCATTACTTCTTCTGCCGTTCCTTCTTTCATTAATTGACCATTTCTCATTGCAACCATATGATCCGAAAATCTTGCTGCGTGATTAAGGTCATGAATAACCATCACAATCGTTCGATTTTCTTCTTCATTTAATTTCTTTAATAATTTCAAAACTTCCAATTGATGAGCCATATCCAAATAGGTTGTTGGTTCATCTAGGAGAAGAAGATTTGTTTCCTGTGCAATCGCCATGGCAATCCATGCTCTTTGTCGCTGTCCACCTGATAACGTATCGACTTCCTGGTTTTTCAATTCCGTTAACCCAGTGACATCCAACGCCCAATTTATTACTTCTTTGTCTTTCTCCCCTAAGCGTCCAAAGCCTCTTTGATGAGGTGATCGCCCATAGGATACTAAATCAAATATCGTTAATCCATTAGGAGCTTCTGGAGATTGAGGAAGAACTGCCATTCTTTGCGCAATTTTTTTTGTTGGTATTTTGTGAATCATTTCTCCATCAAGATAAACATATCCTGCTTTTGCCTTATGGATCCGCGCAAGTGTTTTTAATATCGTTGATTTTCCGCAACCATTTGGTCCAATAATAGTAGTGATTTTTCCCTCTTGGACACGTAAATTTAAATCATGGACGATAATTTTGTCTTCGTATCCAATTTTAAGTTTGTCTGTTGATAGTATATCCACTTATTCTCCCCTCCTTTATTTCTCTCATAAATTTATCTATTATATTTTTTCTGTAGAATTAAACAGCTGTTAAAATAATCCTCTATTTACACTTTTCTTATTTTCTCATTTATTCATTTCTTTATTCCCTACATATAAATGAAATACTAAATGATAATGATTTTCATTATTTATTATAATTTGAACAAAGCTTTCATTCAAGACTATTTAAACAAATTTAACAAGATTTATTTCTTGTAGCTTTAGATGATTTCATTCATACAAAAAAGCCTGCTTAACAAGTTCAGACTTTTTTGTCGGATATACATTCAAAAATACTGGCCCCAATTAATTGGATGATCTCTTTTCCTTTTTGATTAGTTGGTAATTGATCTGTTAAAACCGCAACATAGATAATTTCATCCTCGTACTCGATAATAGCACAATCGTGTTCGACCTTATCTAACTCTCCTGTTTTATTGGCAATCCTAATAGAGCGATTCTCTCCAAGATAATAGGGCAGTTTATCAAGAAGTTGCTGATTGCTTAGGATTCTCTTAGCACTTTGATTCTTATCGTTCTGAATAGCCTTTAAACACCGAATAATGTCTAGAGGGGAAGTATAGTTATCCAATTTTCTTTCTCTTGCTTGTTGATCCATCATTTTTCGTTGAAGAACTGTATTGGACATTCCAAGCTGTTGGCATCTGCTATTAATACTTTCCAGTCCAAGTCGTTCAATCAAATAGTTGGTTGCCATATTATCTGAAACAATAATCATCGAAGTAAGTAAATCACCGATTGATAAATAGCTTTGTGGGGAGATGTATTGAACGATACCCGCTCCTCCTGCTTTCCGAATATTATCAACTCTTATTAACTCGTCCAACTCTAAGGTTCCACTTAGGCTTTGCATAAATCCTTCTATCATAATTGGTAATTTAATTAGACTAGCACTTGGAAAGACATCCCTTTCGTTTAGAAAAAAAAATTGTCCCTTCCACTCAATAGCTATCCCTAAATGACCTTGTCCCCTATGCTCCTGTGCAATTTTGTTTATACTTTTGCTTAATCTCTCTATATCCATTCTGCTATCTCCTAATAAAGATGACATGCTACAAAATGACCATTTTCTCGTTGCTGCCAAGTTGGCTTATCATTGGCACAAATATCCATTGCATGAGGACAGCGCGTTCGAAAAACACAACCACTTGGTGGGTTTACCGGACTTGGTATCTCCCCTTTTAAGATGATTCGTTCCCTTTTGTCTTCTATATCAGGATCTGGAATCGGAATAGCAGAAAGGAGCGCCTGTGTATATGGATGAAGTGGATTCGAATACAACTCTTTACTATCTGTTAATTCTACTAAATTCCCTAAATACATGACGCCAATTCGATCACTAATTTGCTTTACCATCGATAAATCATGGGCTATAAATAGATAGGTTAATTGTTTTTCTCTTTGTAATCGTTTTAATAGATTTACTACTTGAGCTTGAACAGAAACATCTAATGCAGAAATCGGCTCGTCAGCAATAATAAATTCAGGCTCTAACGCCAAAGCTCTTGCTATGCCAATTCTTTGTCTTTGCCCCCCACTAAATTCATGTGGAAATCGATTACCATGTTCTCTATTTAGACCAACACTTTCCAATAACTCATCTATCCTTGCATTTTTTTCTTCCTTTGTATGATACACTCCATGAATTTCCAAAGGTTCTGCCAAAATCTCTCGCACAGTAGAACGAGGATTTAACGAAGCATAAGGGTCCTGAAAAATCATTTGCATTTTGCGACGAAACGAAAAAGTATCCTTTTCAGAAATGTTCTCCATATTGGTATCATTATACAGAATCTGTCCATTTGAAGCTTTATACAGTCCAATAATCGTCCTACCCAATGTCGATTTTCCACAGCCTGATTCACCAACAATGCCAAATGTTTCTCCTTTTTTAATTTGAAAGGAGACATTTGATACAGCTTGTAATGTCGTATTTTTTTCTAATTCAAAATATTTTGATAGATTATCTACCTTCAATAGAACTTGCTGTGCCATATCATTCTCTCCTTATTCCCAATATCTTCTTGCTATACATAATTCTTTTTCATAGTTTGTATTTTTTAAAGGAATAATTTCGATTGTTTTTCCTGTCTTAGGAGAATGAAGCAATTTATTTTCTCCATAATAGATACCTACATGGTGAATCTTTCCTTTCCCTTCCTCGTAAGCAAAAAATAATAAATCTCCTGGCTCTATTTCATCTAAAGGAACATTTTTCCCTGCCTCTGCCTGCTCACTTGCATCTCTTGGTATCACATAACCATTTGCTAAACACATGGAGTAACTGAAACCTGAGCAATCATAACCATAAGAACTCATGCCACCCCATAAATAATCAAGACCCAAAAATCGTTCTCCTTGCTTTACTATATCCTTCCCCGTTCCTTTACGGACATCTTGAGAGGAGGAATAACTGGATACATCCTCCGCTTTAATCCACCCTTCTCCAGTAGGTGTAGTCACTTGTACCCATTCCCCTTCTTGATTTTTTAGTGGAAGCCTCGTTTGGAAGGCTAATTGCAATACAGCATCTTTATTGACATCACATAAATCTGTTGTAGATGCTTCAATAACTGCAATCGGTCCACTTTGTAAAGAGTAAATCCCTTTTTCTACTAATTGTTTTTTCGGTATCCACCCCGGATAACCTAGCTGATTTTTTTTAGTCGCTTGATTGGGCAATGCAACAAACATCCAGTCCTCTTTTTCTGCCAAGACATATACCTCTTGGCCATACAATACTTGTGATTGTACTAAGTTCCCGGTACAAAGCTCCAGTCCTTTTTCATAATCAAGGCTATCTATCCAGTTCTTCATATCACATGGATTATCAATTGCCATACAATCAATTTCCCTTGCCGAGTCTTCACTTGTCCAAAGGGTAGCAACAGGAACATCCACTATTTTCACATCATATTTACTCATCCCACATTCTCCTTTTCTTGTCCAAGAATATGATTTATTCCTAAGCCAAATTGATCAGATAGAGTGATGCTTCTTCCGTTATATTGAATACCTCCACCCACTATATCCTCAGCCAACATCAGTGGTGCATCAAAATCATAACGAGTTATATTCTTTTTACTTGCTGCAAAATGTGCAGCTGCCGTAATTCCTAATTTCGTTTCAATCATACTTCCGACCATACATTCTACTCCAGAGACTTCAGCCAGATGGTTAATAATCTGAGCTCGGTAGATCCCTCCCGATTTCATTAATTTAATATTAATCAAATCAGCACTACGTGTTTTTAGCACCTCAAAGGCTTGATTCGGAGTAAATACAGCTTCATCAGCCATAATTAAAGTATCTACTGAATCGGTTACTTTCTTCAGCCCTTGTATATCCGCTGCTTTAACCGGCTGCTCAACTAATTCGATGTTTAGTCCTAAATCCTCCATTTTTCGTATTGCTGTAACTGCTTCTTTCGGGCTCCAGCCTTGATTAGCATCCAATCTTAATTTAATTTCCTTCCCTACTCTTCGTCTAATTTCTATCATTCTATTAATATCCGTTTGAATTTCATCTTTTCCAACTTTAATCTTTAATACAGTAAACCCTTGCTTAACATAGCTTGCTGCGTCTTCTCCCATTTCAATCGGATCATTAACACTTACTGTATAATCTGTTTCCAATGTATTATTATATCCGCCTAATAATTGATAAAGCGGCAGTTTACAATATTGAGAAAAACAATCATAAAGCGCCATATCAATTGCTGCTTTTGCACTTACATTTCCTACAAGTATTTGATGGATTCCTTGAAGTAATAATTCGAGTTGCAAAACACTTTTACTCAATAAATATGGTTTGAACACTTCATGAATAGACGCTTCAATGCTTTTCAGGCTGTCTCCAGTTATCACTAAAGTCGGTGGTGCTTCTCCCCAACCAACAATTCCGTTTTCACATGTAATTTTTACATATACAGAATCTGCAATAGTTACGGTTCGTAATGCAGTCTTAAAAGGCTTGATTAACGGAACTGCGACACGGAATGTTTCAATTCTTGTTATCTTCACTATGTACCATCCTTATTAAAAAAATTCTAGTTTTATGGTGTTAATTAATTATTGACTCGTTCTAAAACTTTCAATCTCCTTCTATCGTTATTCCACCCCACTATCAATCATTAATACTTTCTCATTCGTGTTTATTTCCGCATTCACACCTAGCGGGATTGACACTTGAGGAGAGCAATGTCCTATTTTAAATCCCTTCATCGCTGGTTTCCCAGCTTTTTGAATGTAGTGATCCATCACTTCTTCTAATGCAAGTGATTTATCTCTTTTAGAATGACATTGATGGAAGTCACCGATAACGATTCCGGCAGCATCGGTTAGCTTCCCAGCTTGCAGTAATTGATTAAGCATCCGATCTACAGAGCGCGGTTCTTCATTTATATCTTCTATCAATAAGATATTCGATTTTGTATTTATTTCAAAAGGAGTACCAATTGAACTTGTGATAAGGGAAAGATTTCCTCCTGTTATCCTTCCAGATGCCTTCCCTTCCACTAAAACCTCTAGCGGTGAGTATTCTTCGGTATATAGCATTTCCTTTGGTTCAAATAATTGTTGGAATAGGTCTTTCGATAAAGGATGACAGTCTTCCTTCCCAATATCAGAAGAAAGCATTGGACCATGAAAAGTAACCAATCCAGTGCTATTAGAGATAGCTGTATGCAAAAAAGTTATATCACTATAACCCCAAAATATTTTTGGATTTTGAGAAATTATTGAATAGTTAATCTTACTTGCCAACCTTGCTGTTCCATATCCTCCACATGCACAGAAAATTCCTTTTACTTCTTTATCTAAAAATGCATTTTCTAAATCTATTAATCTAAATTCATCTTCTCCTGCTAAATAACCGTAATGGTCGTAAACATGTTGTCCAACTTTAACTTTTAAACCTAATTCCTCTTCCAGATAGCTAATACCTTCCCTTAAAAAGTTGGGCGATGGCGGACTTGCTGGGGCGATTACTGCAACAGTATCTCCTTTTTTTAAACGTTCCGGCTTTATCACTTTTTTAATCCCTTTCTCGTTTCGTTTTTTGAATGCTTTAAGGAAAAAAGGGATGCCTTCCGTTCATCCCTTCTCCCCTCCATTTATTTTTTATCTGCCCATTTTAACTCAAGATATCCAACTGGATGACGAACAATTCCCGTCACACTATCATTTTGTAAATACACATAGTTATAGAAATGAATTGGGAAAATTGGTGCCTCATCAAGCAATAACTTTTCTGCTTTATACATTAATTCATAACGTGTTGCTTCATCAGATTCACTCTTAGCATCTTTAATTAATTGATCATATTCAGCATTTGACCAACCCGTTCTATTCATTGCTAAACCTGTTTGGAAGTTTTCCAAAAAGTTAATTGGATCACCATAGTCTGCTAGGAAGGAACTTCTGGATAATTGCAGCTTCAATGCTGTTTGTTCTTGAGTAAAGACACTTGATTCCATATTTGCAAGCTTTACATCTACCCCAAGATTATCCTTAAACATTGCTTGTAGAGCTTCCGCTATTGCCTTATGTGTATCATTTGTGCTATAGGTGAGCGTCACTTCTGGTAATGTTTTATAGCCTTCTTCCTTCATTCCTTGTTCAAGTAATTTCTTTGCTTCTTCTACATCTGTTTTTATTAAATCTCCACTCGTTTCACGAAAATCATTTCCGTTATTGTCCAAGTATCCATAAGAAACAAAACCATATGCAGGTTTCTCCTGATTTTTTGTTACATAATCGACAATTTGCTGTTGATCAACTGCTAAAGCAAAGGCTTTACGGATATTTTTATTTGTGAAAGGTTCTTTTGTTACATTAAATCGATAGAAGTATGTTCCTGCCTGGTCTTCTACTTTTACTTTTCCTTCATTAAATAATTGCTCACTTAATTCTGCTGGAACATCAGAAGTATCCAATTCTCCATTTTGGAACATTTGATATTCAGTATTAGAATCATCTACCATTGCCCAATGTATTTTATTAAGTTTAACCGTATCAGCATCCCAATACGTTTCGTTTTTCTCCATTTCAAAATAGCTGTCATGCTCCCATCTTGTTAATTTAAACGGACCATTTCCTACAAATGAATCTGCCTCTGAAAACCATTCTGGATTCTCCGTTGCTACCTTTTCATTAATCGGGAAAAAGGCAGGATTGGTGATGACATTTAAGAAATAGGCCTGTGGGCTTGTTAACATAACCTCAAACGTCTTTTCATCAATCGCTTTAACTTTTACATCATCCGCTGAG
This sequence comes from Niallia sp. HCP3S3_B10, assembly GCF_052064465.1. Taxonomy (NCBI): domain Bacteria; kingdom Bacillati; phylum Bacillota; class Bacilli; order Caryophanales; family Bacillaceae; genus Niallia; species Niallia sp. HCP3S3_B10. The sequence goes on from NZ_JBQHVO010000005.1 coordinate 87,359, forward strand.
CCCTCTCCGTTTGCATATGCTTCTCCTCCCTCAATGAAATAACCAAGAAAGGCAGCTGGCGATTTCGTATCTGGATTTAACAATCGCTTCCATGCAAATTCAAAATCCCCAGCAGTAACCGGATCTCCATTAGACCAATTTGCATTCTCCCTTAAGTGGAAAGTATATACTTTCCCATCTTCTGATACATCCCAATTTTCAGCAATGGCAGCTTGAGGCTCATGGTTGTTATCCAATCGGGTTAAGCCCTCCATTAAATTATTTAAAGCTGTCCAGGAAACACTATCAAAACCAATCGGCGGATCGAAAGAACTAGGCTCTTGTCCATTATTTAAATATAATATCTTTTCTTTCGTCTCCCCAGATGACTCTTCCTTCCCTGCATCACTATTTGCTGTACATGCAGCAAGAGAAAAAATTACAACCATAGCCAAAAAACTTATCCATATCTTTTTCATCGTATTCCCCCCACATCGTTTTCATCTAGCAATCTATAAAATGACTTTTCCTTAAAGTCAAAAAATAGCATAAACTTACACTGCTAAAAAACAGTTTCTTTTTACATCATTAGATTGTGTGCAATATGCGTTTTGCTCGCTCATCCTGGAGCCAGCAGTTGATTTGATGGTGATTGTTCAAATTACTTTCTAATGGATACACCCGCTTGCAAACTTCCATAGCATAGGGGCATCTAGCAGTAAAAGAACATCCTTCTGGCGGTGAAAATAAGTCTGGTGGTGTTCCGTCTATCGGTACTAGTTCTCCTTCTTGGTCCAATCTAGGTACAGAGTTTAATAGACCTCTTGTATAAGGATGCTGGGGAGAATAGAAAATGTCTCGTCTATTACCCATCTCCACTATTTTTCCAGCATACATAACTGCCACACGGTCAGCTACTTGTGCAACTACGCCTAAATCATGTGTAATTAAAATGATCGATACATCTCTTTTTTGCTGAATCTCTCTAAATAGGTCCAAAATCTGCGCTTGAATGGTTACATCTAAAGCAGTTGTCGGCTCATCTGCAATCAAAATCTCTGGCTCGCAAATCAATGCCATCGCGATAACAATTCTCTGTCTCATCCCTCCACTAAATTGATGGGGATATTGTTTTAATCGCATTTCTGGATTAGGGATTCCAACTAATTCAAGCATTTCAATAGCTTTACTCTTTGCTTCCACTTTTGAGATTTGCTTATGCTGCTTAATCCCTTCCATAATCTGATCACCAATTGTTAACGTAGGATTTAAGGCAGTCATTGGATCTTGAAAGATCATGGAGATAGAAGAACCTCGAATTCCTCTCATTTCTTCCTCTCTCAACTTTGTTAAATCTTTCCCTTTATATAAAATAGAACCATCCTTGATTTTTCCCGGCGGACTGGGGATTAATCGCATAATCGTTTGGGAAGTTACACTTTTTCCACAACCAGATTCGCCGACAATTGCTAATGTTTCCCCTTTTTTTAATGAAAAATTCACTCCTCTGACAGCTTGTACCTCTCCTCCATATGAAGCGAAAGAAACATGTAAATTATTAACTTCTAACAGACTCCCCATTATTTCCCACCCCTTAACTTTGGATCTAATGCATCCTGGAGTCCATCACCCAACACATTAAAAGCAAACATCGTAAGTGAAATAAATAATGTTGGGAAAAATAGTCTCCACCAATGACCTGTTAAAATAGCAGATAGTCCTTCATCTGCCATTACCCCCCAACTTGTTAAAGGAGCTTGAATACCAAGCCCTAAAAAGCTTAAGAATGCTTCCGCAAATATCGCGGAAGGAACGGTTAAAGTCATCTGAACAATAATTGGCCCCATAGTATTGGGAAGTAAGTTTTTTCTAATTATTCTGTAAGTTTTTGCTCCAAACGTTTTCGATGCTAAGATAAACTCATAGTTTTTTATTTGCAGAACTTGCCCTCTTACGATACGCGCCATCCCAACCCATCCTGTAATAGATAGTGCGATAATAATGGAACCTAATCCTGGCCCCATCACTACAGACATTAAAATAACAATTAATAGATAAGGTAGTCCATATAATACTTCTACTATTCTCATCAAGATATGATCTACCCTGCCACCCTTGTACCCCGATAGACCTCCATAAGCTACCCCTATCAAAAAATCAATGACAGCAGCAGCAATCCCAACAAATATCGATATTCTTGCTCCATACCAAGTTCTAGAAAACACATCTCTGCCTAAACTATCTGTCCCAAACCAATATTCAGAAGATGGTGGCTGATTTTGATTAATTAGTTTTTGCTCTGAGATCGAATGGGGAGAAAGAATCGGTCCTATAATAGCCATGATAATTAGTAGAATTAAGAAAATTAATGCTCCCAACGCTAATTTATTCTTCCCAAGATTTCGCCATGCTTCCTGCCAATAGGATAGACTTGGTCGAACAACCGCTTCTGCTTCTCCTTTCTTTTTCTCTATTGGCACAAACCATTCGTCAAGAGCAATATCTTCCTTCTCTTCGTACAATGTTTCCTGAGGTAAACCCATTGCTATCCCTCCTTCTTCTGAAGTTTTATTCGAGGATCCAATATGCCATATGCTAAATCAACGAGGAATAGCATGATAATCAAAATGGTACTGTAAAAAATAGTAGTTCCCATAATGACAGGGTAATCACGGTTATTGATACTATCTACAAAGTATTTTCCCATACCAGGTATCGCAAATATTTTTTCAATCACGAATGTTCCTGTTAAAATACTAGCTGCTAAAGCACCTAATAATGTCACAACTGGCAAAAGAGCATTGCGCAGTGCGTGTTTTACAATGATTTTGAATGGAGATAGCCCCTTCGCCTTTGCCGTTTTTATATAATCCTGTGTTAACACCTCTAGCATGCTTGTTCTTGTTAATCGCGCAATAATGGCAGTTGGACTTGTCGCAAGTGCAATCGTCGGTAAAATCATATGCTTCCAGCTTGACCAAGTTGCTGTCGGGAGTATCTTCCAATTTACAGCAAACTGTTGAATAAGCATGGTTGCTAAAACAAAGTTAGGAATGGATATGCCTATTACTGCTATTGTCATCGCTATATAGTCAATGACCCCGTTATGTTTAAGGGAAGCAATTACCCCAAGTGTTATCCCCGAAATGACAGCAACTACTAAGGCAACCATACCGAGCTCAAAGGAAACAGGAAATCCTCTTCCAATCATTTCATTCACTGTTTGAGATGATTTTTTTATCGAAATGCCAAAATCAAAGGTAGCGATTTGTTTTAAATACATTCCATATTGGACAATTAGAGGTTTATCTAGATGATATTGCTCCTCTAAGTTTTTCTGAATAGCCTCATTTGTCGTTCTTTCATCATTAAATGGAGAACCTGGTGTGAAATGCATTAAGAAGAAAGTAATCGTAATAATAACCCATAGAGTTACGAGCATCGAGACAAACCGCTTTATATAATAAGATTTCATCACTCCTCACCACCTAACAAAATGTTGTTCTCATCGCAAGTTCAGTCATAACTAGCATGGCTTGATAAGCTTCTAAAATGCTTTTTGCTTGAAACCGAACTATTGTAGTACCTGGTTCTATTTCGGTTCCTGGCATTAGATGGGCCCATTCTGCTTGTCCATAATTAGCAAACTCAATTCGGAGTAAAGGACTTGTTGGTGGTACTAGCGGCTTTATTAAATGTTTTCTTTCTAGTGCTTCCTTTGTCTTTTCCTTCAATAATTCTCCTGCCTGAGCCGGTGTTAAGCTCAAAGCTGCTGATCTTGAAATACTATTTTTCACAATTGCTGTTGTTACATTGGGAATAAGCTTCTCTGCTTCTTTTGCAGCTTGATCATCCCCTGCAACAAGAAGAATGGGGACTCCATAATACCCTGCGACATAGGCATTAAACCCTAATTCGCCAACTACCACATCATCTATGTACATATTACGAACTCCAAAGATCATGCTATGTGTCATAACACCAGGAACGGAAGCTCGTGCATGATAGCCAACAAAGATTGCCCCATCATATGTAGCATCAAGGCCCTGTACCATTGAGTACGGCTTGACATCTCCTGTTATTATCTTTGTTTTCGGATGAAATCTTTCTACCAATAAATTATTCATTTTACTATGACTATCATTCACAACTACTTCTTCTACGCCCTGGTCAAACAAGCTTGTTACAACATAGTTCGCCTCATCCGTCATTAGAATCCGGCTTCTTTCGTAATTTAACTTAGTTGAATCAACCTGTGTGTGATCAATTAATCCTGTTATTCCTTCCATATCAACAGACATATAAATTTTCCCCAATAGAAAAACCTCCCCTATTTTCTTATTAGCCCTCTTTATTCGTACAAAATAAAAAATCCAGCCAATAGAGAAATAAAGTCTCTATCAACTGGATTTCCTCTGCGTATAACAGAAAAAGCAGTTTTATACCAATTCTTTTAATAGTTGTTTATATTTAATATGGGCATTCTTAAAAGCAACCATAACTGCCTTTTGAGAAGATCCAAAATAACGACTTTCTACTTCCTTTAAGACAGTGTCTGTATCTAACATCGATTTTCCAACAACGATAGACTTAATAAAGGAAGAGGTAATATTAATAGTTGAAGAACATTCAGCATCCACAATTGTATGCGAAACTCTATCCACAACCAATGCGATAAAAAAACCATTGTATTGCTGCATAATTGCATTATTAGAGGATGTTTTACTTTCTCCAATAATATAAACGGTATTAGCATGATACATGTGATACTCCTCCTACAAACATCTGGATATTGCATGAGATATCTATGAGAAAATCATAAACATTCGAAGCAATGCATATGTCTTAAGAAAAGCGCGGTTGCCTTGATTGGCAAAAGACTACTAACATACTTTTCTTCCTATCATTTCACAAAATAGTTAGAATCTTTTCTGACTATAAAAGATAGATTTAGATTATATAAAAAATTGTAATACACCACCCTTTTTTACGCAATATATTTTTAAGTATTTTCTAAATATTTTAACAAATAACGTAAGAAAAGATGACATAAGTAGTAATTTTATATTAAACACACGTCCTACAAGTAGAAATATGTGCCCTAAACCTTCTATTATCCGTATTTTCCTGCAATTATCTCAGAAGATAATTTAATATATTCTCCATCCATTGCGACACAAACAGTATTTCTCCCTTCTTTTTTGGAAGCATATAGTGCTTCATCTGCTTCCTTAATCAAAAGGGGAAGTGCTGTACAATTTTCCTTTAACGCAACACCAAAGCTTGCAGTAATATTAATCACTATATCATCATAATGGAAGGGAGTTTCTGCAATTAATCTTCTCAACTTACTAGAAATGGTACTGGCTGCTTCTGCTTCTTTCCCAAATAAAAAGAGAATAAACTCTTCTCCACCGTATCTGCCGAATACGCCACTTTCTGGTATAACATTTCTACTTAAAGATGCAACATGCTTCAGCCCTTCATCTCCTCCAAAATGACCATATGTATCATTTATTTTCTTAAAATGGTCAATATCAAACAAAACAACAGCCATCTTTTCATGTGAGGCAAACATCTTTTCAGCTATAGATAGAACATACGCCCGATTATATATTTGCGTTAATCCATCCGTGTATGCCAGTTTCGTTAAATTCATCTGTTCCATTTTTTGCTCGGTAATATTAGTAAAAATAATAGTAGTGCCAACAATCGTCGACTCCCCTCTTTTTATTGGGGATATCTTTGCTTGATAATATTCTTTTATAGAATTATTACTCATCTCTACTTCCAGTATTATTGATTCTGTATGGACATTTTTCAATAAGGGAAGGATTTGATTATCCACTCCTAATACAGCTGCTATATGCTCCCCTATTTTTACATGTGAAAATATAGGAAAGGCTGCCTTATTAAAATCTTTAATGTGATAGGTTTGATCTAATACAAGAACAGCATCTCCCATGCTTTCAAATATATAATCCTTTTCGATGGGCGGAACCAATAAAAACTTTGTGGATATGATGGAGTATAAATAAAGAGAACTAGAAAATAGCATGGCAACTGGAACAGGATCAAGACCACCAGGAGTAATTCCTATTAAATACGAAAAAGCAGCAGCAATCGGAACAAAGACTCCTATTAACAGAATGATCACTTGTTTCGTTTGTCTAGATTTCTTTCTAAACCAATAGATTGCTAGTAATACAAAAGCAATCGCAAGCGTACCGAATGTGTATGCTCCATGTATTAAATACCATTGCCCTATTGTGATTTGCATAATAGGAGTTGCATTGCGATATTCTAAATAGACAGATTGGTAGAATAAATGGTGAAAATCATTTGTCGCAAGTAGTAAAAAGGATATCGCCGGTATTAAATAATAGAAAAAATACGTCTTTTTATTCAAATGTCGATCATAGCCAATATACTGCAAAACAAGAATTAAGGTAGCAGGTGCTGAAAACGGCATCCCTAAATACTGAATGGCTGTCCAAAACTTCATTCCTTCTATCGTTGTACTCGCAAGACTTAATGCATATCCAAATGCATAAATAGCTATAAAACATGAAAACCATAAAAAGGTCCTCATTCCCTCAAACGCATGTCTATTCATATAGGCAATAATTCCTAATATGACATGCAATGCACCAGACATTGTTATGAAAACAATATATATCATTACTGTATGATCCATTAAATTTACTCCTGTAGTACCGTGATCATCTGTCTCATTTTCATTTTGGGCCCTCAATTCTTTATATTCTTTCATTCTATTATAATTCTTGTTAAAAGTTGATACTAGATAAGAACAAAAAAAACTCTATTTTGCTATTAATGAAAGTATAATAACCACCAGATTTATAGGTTACACAGAAAAAAACAGAACCTTTCCATCGTGAAACAGCTCTGCTTTTTTTGGCTATTCTATTGAATTTAATAATTTCACCGCTATTTCTTCCCCATTTGCCATACATGCAGCAATCCCTACCCCGAAGTATGAACATCCTGCAAGATACACATTTGGATATAAGTCAGCTAAGTTTTGAGTAAGTGCTTCTACCGCTTGCTTATGATCTAAAGAGTAAACCGGCATCGCATTATCCCACTTTGTCACTTCATAGCTTTTTGGATTCGAGGTAATTCCTAAACTCTTCTCAATATCCTTTTTTGCCTCTTTTATCAGCTCTTCTTCTGTCAGACTATTCAATCGTGCAAAGGCCGGATTCGTTTTTTTATAAAAAAGCCGCAATAATAGCTGATTATTCTTTGATGTATGTTTCCACTTTCTGCTTGTCCACGTACATGCATTACAAACAATATCACTATCTTCTGCAACAATAAATCCCGTTCCGTCTTTAGGCAGCTCTTCATCTGGTATATCATAGGATAAATACAAGGTAATATTCGATGAATTCTTTAATTTGCCGAATATCGTGTTTAACTCTTCCTTGTTCAAAATTCTTTGCGTTATATCTTGAGGTGTCGATAACACTACAGTATCCACTATTTGCTGTTCCCCATTTGATAACTTAATTTCATATTGATCATCTATTTTTTTCATGCCAGTAACTGCAATTCCCTTTAAAATCGTTACATCTGTTAGTACTTCTTCCAATCGATTAATAATAGTAGATAACCCTTTTTTAAAAGAGATAAATTTCTTATCCGCAGCAGACTGAAATGTTTCTTTATTCCTTCCAAGGCCACGGATAATGCTCCCATACTTTTCTTTATAATCCAATAGATAAGGTAAGGTAGATCCCATTGTTAACGAATAAATATTACCTGAATATACACCTGCAAGAACTGGTGCAATCTGTTTTTCCACAATTTCTTTTCCGAGATAATACTCTAAAAACTCACCAATAGACGATTCTTTCGTAAAGCATATATTTGTTCGAAAAAGATCCTTTAAAGCCTCTATCTTCCCTCGCGTAGATAGAAGCTCACTTGTAAAAAGTGCTTCTAGCGTCATCGGAATGCCGAATATAGAATCCTTAGGAATTTCTAACAACTTATTTTGAGTATGAATATAGGATGTTCCTGTTGCATTAAAAACAAGTTCCTCTTCTAAGTTCAGTTCCTTTACATAGGGGAGAACATTTTTATTCCGCGCGACAATAGAATCCGCTCCAGTTTCCATAATAAAATCATCTTTTTTTACGGTATGAATTTTCCCACCAAGATATTCATTTGATTCTACTAGCACTAAACGGAGCCCTAAGTTTCTTTTCCTGTTTTGTTTTTGTAAATAATACATGGCAGTTAACCCCGTTATTCCACCACCAACGACTAAAACTGTTTTCACAATTCCTACACCTCATTTACTAATGACAATATCTAAAAACTTGTTTTCTCTACGATTTCTTAGCTGTTTTTATTATAAAACAGGTTTACCATTTTCTTTCTATTTATCAACATATTTTTTGTGTCTATTTGTTCACAATTTAGCAGAAATTTAACTGCATATGGTAGTAAAATCCATTGTATAATAATGTTAACCACGAAATGTAAGCGCTTATTGAAAGAATCACTATTCTTTTTTTACAACGCAACAATTATAACGTATTCCTGATGAATGACAAAAAATTTGATCGGTGGTGTCTATCTATATGGCTAACAGTCGACTATCTGTTGCTATCCATATCCTATCTTTAATTGCCTCGAAACCTTATGAACAAATAACCTCTGATTCTATTGCAGAAAGTGTTAATACAAACCCTGTAGTGATAAGAAGAATGTGTGGTCTTTTGAAAAAAGGTGGAATATTAACGAGTAGAGCAGGAATTTCAGGGGCTATTCTATTAAAATCTCCTGCTGACATCTCTCTTTTGGACATTTATTTAGCTGTTCAATCAAAAAGTGAATGGTTTGCGCTACACGATCACCCAAATCACGATTGTCCAATCGGCTGTAAAATTTATCCTACACTAGAGAAGACTTTTTCTACTATCCAGAAATCAATGGAAAAGGAATTAACACAAATTACCTTACTGGATGTAATGGAAGAAATGGATTTATACAGTAAGATATAACATCAATTGAATATTTTAAAATAGAACACAAAGAAGAGGCTGGAACATAAGTATTTCAACTAAAAATAAACACGAACTTTTATATACTTAATATACATAAAAATTCGTGTTTATCAGTTGGAAAAAAGTTTAAAAACGAAGTGAAATGGAGCGGAGGACGCTCGACTCCTGCGGGAAATAGAGACGCTTTAGACCCCACACAGCGCATGCGAGGAGGCTCATTCCTCCCCGGCGCATCGTGCGTCTGTAGCGCAATGGAACGACTTAGTTTTTACGCATAATTTTATTTGAAAACATAGATAACCATCATGAGGAAGTAGCTTTATTTAAGACTACATTAGAAATTGTTCGTCTTTAAAGATTAGTTATTTTGTTTTGACCCAGACTCTCTCTATCTTTATTTATATGAATAATTTCTTGGAAAATCGTCTCCCAATCTTTTGTCTTAGCAATTTGCTTTCTTCTTTTTTCCCACTCTTGATTTCTAGCTATGTTCATCATCTTGTCACATGCTTGAATATATGTATCCACTTCCAGCCCACCCTGCAGAAGTTCATAAACACCTTCTTCTACATATTCCTTTGTTGAGGGGAGGTTCATCCCTATCACTGGCTTTCCAGCAGCAAGAAACTCAAACAGCTTTAATGGAAAAATAGCTTTATTGTATTGGGTATCCTTATATGGCATTATCCCAATGTCTAATGTATGCATATATTCCGAAACCTGCTCTCTCGGTACACTTCCAGCCCAATGAACATTTGACTCCTCCAATAATTGCATAAATTCTTGGCTAGAATTAGTGCCATCAGGTCCCACCAATAATATCCGCCAATCCTTCCTTCTTTGTGCTATTTGCTGAATAAGATTAAAATCAAGCTTTGGCTTGATTCCTCCAATATACCCAATCGTTAGTTGCTCTTTATCTATTAGAGGAACATTTTTCGCCTGTTTTTGAAAAAGCCCATATTCCACACCATTTTCAAACGTGTAAATTTTGTTGTGATAGACAGGCATTCGGTTGATTAATTCCTCTTTTAAAAAACTAGAAGTACAAGTAATATAACTCGCTTTCTCTACAATTCTTTGTTCACTTTTCAAAATGACTCTTTGTTTTAAATAGGCAAGAATAGAAAATTTTCCACTTAACTGTTCTGCCCATAGATCACTACAATCATAAACGATCTGATCCCAATCATATATCTTATAGAGGGTCGGCAATGCTGGGTAAGTATACCATAATTTCACCAAGTACCGCCCTTTCTTCTCTGCTAAATAGTTGCTCAAGCTGCGAAGCTTCTTTTGATAAAAACAGGGAATAAATCGAGCGAATCGTTGTATTTTATGATTTCCCAAATCACCAATTATCCATTGATAAATGCCATTTTCTAATTTCGTTACTTCCGGCATTTGCTTTTGCCCTGGACAAAGCCAAATTACTTCCTCTGTATCTTGCTGTTTTTGTAGGAACTCTGCAAATCGATGTCTACGGTATGTTAAATGATCTAGATTCCAAATACCAGTCGCCACAATAACATGGATTGTTCTCATTTTAATATCTCCTTACCTTTTACAGTCTTTTCCGGATAGCATTATAGGCATAATGAGAAAAATACCAAGACGACTGCAAGAAATTCAACTGCTCTATTTGGCGATACACATGCCAATTATTTTTTGCTGCCTTCCATTTGTTTTTGGAGATAGATTCATTTCCCACCCTGTATTCTGCTAGTATTTCATTTAAGCCAAACGCACGGAATCCTCTTTTTAAAATCATTAGCCAGGTTGCCAAGTCTTGCCGAGTACGGATATTAGGCATACGGAAATCTCCCACTTGGTCACGATCAATTAATACAGTAAGGCAACCGACAATTGTATTTTTTAGCATCGTTTGATAGTCAACTCGCTTAGGAGCACGAATATATTTATTTAAATACTCTCCTTTTTGATCAATCCACTCATAGGCAGTAAAGGTAAAAGCATATTTGTTATCCATCATATAAGCTAACTGTGCTTCAAGCTTGTCTTTTTTCCATCTATCATCACTGTCTAAAAAAGCGATGTATCTTCCACGGGCATGAGCTAGTGCTATGTTTCTGGCAACAGCAGCTCCTTCATTCACCGTCTGGTAAAAAATACGAATGCGTCCATCTCCCTTTTCCCATTCCTTTAATAAATCGACCGTTCCGTCCGTTGAATAATCATCAACAATTAATAGTTCCCAATCCGTGTAAGTTTGTTCTCTGACTGATTCGATGCTATAAGATATATATTCTTTACAATTATATGAAGGCATAATAATGGATACAGATGGAGCCATTCTACATTCACCTCTTTAAATCCGTTTCAGATTTTATAAACACCGGATAGATTATCCATAAACAACTGAGCATGATTCCAATCATAACTCCTAAAAGCGCCCGATCTTGTTGAGAAACTACTCTGTTATCTGCCTTAATTGCCATAACATCCTTCACTAGCATCGCTGGCTGAAGTGTTAACTGTTTCGTTTTTAGCTCGTATAAAAATCGCTCTTGATCTACTACCAAGTCTTCTGAAACGGTCTTTTCCTGAAGCTGATTAATGCTTTCTGAAATAATTTCATCCTTTTCTTGATAATAGCGCTGATCCATTTCTAAAAAAGCAGTTACTAATTCTGATAACGAATTCAATGCTTCTTGTTCATTTGATGCAGTCAAGGCAAAGCTTATTTTTTTAGGTGTATCAGTAGAAATAAGGAGATGCTCCCTATCGATTTCCACATCTGGTAAATATTCTTTAAAAGTCGTTTCATTTCTTAATAAGGACGCGATTACTTCACTATTATTCAAATACTCATTTTCATAATTTCCAAGTAAAATCGTTGCCTCTGCTTTTACATCTGTAATTTCTTTCCCTGCTGGTGCGAACCATCCAATTGCTCCGAGAAGGATGCTGAGTATTAATAAGAACAAAATATATCTTTTTAATCTAGCTGTAATAAGTGATAAACCGAACTTCACGCACGAACTCTCCCTTTCCGCTATGAAAGTTAAGATTCTAGCTTTCTATTTTTATAAACAGACAATGTAGATAAAATAAACCCTAGAAACACCCAATGGAAATATAAATTCATCACTGAACTTGGACTAATACTAGAAATGAGGAAAGAGACCATTCCAATCATGGATGCTTCTAACAGCATTTTATCTGTCCTGCTATTACTCCTTTGATAGATTCGATAGAATCTTATAAATGTATAGATCCACACAAATAAATAACCAAGCAGAATGACTAAACCAAAATTCCCAGCAATTTCTGCAAACCAATTATGCACTTGATAGACATTTCCAGTTGGAAAGTAGCTTTCATGCTCCAAATAATAAGGAATATTTCCCGCTCCGATACCAAATCCATATGAATCTAGTAAATAATAGAAGGTGTTCCTTAAAAGATTGATTCTTGCCAGGTTTGATGGCAGCACTTCATCGAATCCATATTCTCCTGCTGAGTCCATAAGTAAATGAACTTTGGCAATCCCTCTGTTTGCAAACAAGAGACTCCCTAATACAAATAATCCAAAAAGAGTTAGCAGCATTAACTTTTTCCACCTTTTCGGTATCAATAAGAATAGATAGACTAATCCTCCTCCTATTACCGCAAGCATGGCAGCACGTGATTCCGTTAAATATAGAAGAATAAGTACCATTACACTTAGAAGAAATGTTGATCCTTTCAGCATGGTTTTTTTAGCATTTTTTGCAACAGCTAAGAAGAAGAAAAAGGAAATTCCCAGATAAACAGCAAAATCATTCTGGTTAAAAAAAACAGCTGTAGGGTAGGTTAGTTTATGAACAGAAGCTCCATACAACCCTGAACTTGGCAATTGAATCGAGAAGAAATAATTTACAAAACCTATTCCCACTAATAAAACAGTCATTCCAAGCCAGCCCGCCAAAAAGAACTTCAATTGCTGCCTTGTTTTAAATGTCATACTTGCTAAATAAACGAATGCTATCCCCATCATCAATAAGGACAGATATTTAATGGATGCAATAATGGAGATGGACCAAAGAACAGATATCATTCCATAAAGTATCCACCCACCAAAAAACAACCAAATAAATGATAGACCACTACGAGTAAAGTCCACCACCAACCTTTTATCGTATAAAGCAGTGCACACGTACAAAATAATTGCCAATAATAGCAATATTCTGTACAAAAAAAGAGAAAAGGCACCGACATTTACACTAATGACAGACTGGTTCAAAAAGGTAGAAAGCAGCAAGGCATACATAACCTTTCGGAATAATTGGTCAAGTGTCATGACTGATTTTAAATAAACGCCTAATTGTATAGAAATCCATATGCTTACAATAGGAAGTATCCAGGTTAATTTATACATCGTTGTCACATATAAAACGGTAAGACAACCGATAAATAAGACTGTAAATCCTATTGTTTTGCTTACTGTACGATTATTTCCCAAACTTCTACAATCCTTCCTCCCTATTCTACGCTTACTTTTGTAAAACTTTTTTTGATGAGAAAAGGGTTTCTCTCAATCCATTTTCTAAATTGGTTCGAGGCATCCATTCCAATTGTGCCATTGTCTCCTCATTACAAAGAATGCTATGTAAAATATCTCCAGCTCTTTCTGCTTTATATATTGGATTAAAGGAAAAACCGCTAATTTTCCCCATCTTTTCCCAAAGCTGATTGATAGAAATTCGATTATTTGAGGAAATATTTAAACAAACATTTTCTTGTTGCTTTAATGCCAGTACATTTGCATATGCTACATCTTTTACAAAGATAAAGTCTCGAGTCTGTTCTCCAGAACCGTAAATGATCGGCGTCTCATTTTCAAGAATACGATCAGCAAAAATAGAAATAACTCCGCCTTCTCCTTTGCCATCCTGCCTTGGTCCAAAAACATTGCTATATCTTAGAATCCCATAGGATAAGCCATAAAATTTATGTGCTAGCTTTAGATATTTTTCGACAGTTAATTTAGTCAATCCGTAAGGTGATTCTGGTAAGGTTGGATGATCTATCGTAACAGGAAGCGCCATAGGGTTTCCGTATACAGCTGCAGAGGAAGCAAATAATATTTTCTCCACAGAGGCACGAATAGCTGCTTGAATCACATGCAAAGATCCTTTTACATTTACATTTTCATCATGCAATATATCATGAACCGATTCTGCCACACTTACTTGGGCAGCCTGGTGAATAATAAAGGAAGGATGTAAGTCGACAATAACATCGATTACTCTTGGATCGGTTATATCAAAGGGACAAATTTTAACAGGCAAATCTTTAATATGATCAAACTTCCCTGATGAAAAATTATCGATAACGACTACTTCATATCCTTCTTCTAATAGAGCTTCTACAATATGTGATCCAATAAAACCTGCTCCACCTGTAACTAGAACCTTGGTCATTTTGCTTCCTCCCAAATGTGATTTATTTCATAAGTAGAATTTGTCGACTTATTTGTTAATCCTTCATATTTCTCTATTAGTTTTTTAGCATTATCAACTACAGAGTAATTTGCATGGACGTGCCTGGATAATTCTTCTATTACCTCTTCATAGAAAATTGGATTAGCCATTAACTCTTTTACTCTTGTTACGATATCTTGTACCGATTTAGGTTGGATTAATAGATTAGAATATTTACCAAATAAATCTGGTATCCCACCTACATTCGTACAAATAATTGGGATTTTTAAAGCCATCGCCTCTATTACAACGGTTGGCACCCCCTCCGAATAGGACGGTAAAATAAAAATATCGCTTGCAAGTATATATTCTCGCACTTTATCATTAGGAATTTGCCCCACTAAAAACAATCGTTCATTGTACATTTCCTGCCTTTGTAGCCTTTTCTTTTCCGGTCCATCGCCCACATAAACAACTACATATTCTGCTGGAAGAAAAGGCAATGCGTTTGCTAATTCAAAAATCCCCTTTTCTTTCACCAGGCGTCCAATATACAGAATGATTTTTTTACTCTTCGGTAATGTTAACTCCCCTTTACGCTTTGCTTTCCATATCGAGGCGTCCGTTATCTTGAATGTCGTTAAATCAATCCCTATTGGCAACGGGGTACATTCCCTACCTGTTTTTCGCTCTGCTGCTATCGCAAGGTGCTTCCCTACGGCGATTACTTCATCTGCAGATTTAACCGTTTTTTGAAAAATCCGTTCTGCGCTTCGACTGAAAGAAGGATAAATATGAACATCACTTCCATGCAGTGTTAAAAGCCATGGCTTCTGACATTCAGCAGCAATTATTCTGGCAGCACCTCCAGAGGGCATTGCAAAATGAGCATGGATAAAATCGAAATGGAGATTTTCTTTCTTCAAGGTGTTAAGAATACTTCTTGCAATCCGTTTGTCCGGCTGAAACCAGCGAAGTTGACCCGGAGTTGCTCTATACACTGGTCTGTATACCTTCACGCCATTCCGCTTTTCTAAATAGGGGAGATTCTTTTTTCGATACTTTTTCTTCCATACTCTAATAATGGATGTATTTAAGGGAATAGGATTAATAACCGTTACTTCTACTCCTAAAGAAGTTAGTGCTCTTACCTGTGTTTCATGAAACACTCCAATTCCAGGGTTCTCCTCACTTGGGTAAACACTGGTTATCCACAATACCTTCATGATACGTAACCCTCTTTCTATAGGTTTATCTGCGATTATTGATACTCTCCTCTAAGCTCTAGCTTTTTTGTTACAAGGAATAACAAGAAGTAGCTGATCCCACTTATCAACACAGACCATATTAGCGTCCAAACCAAATTATTGTGGAGCGAAATCATTTGATTTTTCAATACAAATGCGATCACACTACTTACTCCTGCAAGAATAAATGGCAACAGCAACACTTTGATATATCTTTTTAGTTGAAGGCCAATCATTCTAGTTAATAAAATTCTTCCACCTATAAAATTCAGTATGCTTACAGCTACATATGTCCATGCCACCATTTCCAGCTGCTCACTTTGAACTGCTGCTAGCAATGCTAAACTGTAGCAAACTAATACTCCTGAATCCCAATAAAATGAAATATTCGCCTTTCCCTTGGCTAAAATGATGCTGCCATTTGGGTTCATAAGGACTCTTAGGATCCCGACAATAATCATAATTTGCAAAATTGGAATGGCTTCTCCCCATTGCTTACCAAAAAATAGAGGAATAACTATATCTGCAACAGAATAAAGCCCGAGTAGCAGCGGAAAAGAAACAAGCGCCAATAATTTGGTCATGTACAGATAACCAGTTTCTAATGTCTGATTATTATTTTTATCTTTCGAAAACACTGGAAATGCAACTCTTGTTATGATGGGATTTAATTTAAGAACAGGAATGGTCACTATTTGATAGACCAAGCTATATATTCCTAATGCCTCCATTCCAATAAATCTCCCAATTAAAATCATATCTACATTGCTACCTAGACGATTTACGAGACGAGATAAAAGCTGATATATCCCAAAAGAAAAGAATTCTTTACAGTCTTTCATATCTAAAACAAAGCTTGGTTTCCACTTTGGAAGATAACAAATAAAAAAAAGAACTCCTTTCAAGGAATAGAGACAAATCTGCGATATTACATACGCATTTATTGGGTCTTGTTTCGTGAAAACAATCAAACCAATTAAGAGCCCAAAGCTTAAAATAGTTGCTATCGTCTCTATTTTTCCTAATAGCTGAAAGGATAAGTCGCGCTGCATTAGATACTGGGATTGCTGGCCGATTGGAGCAATCAAGAAAACAATAGATAACAGGCGTATTTTTCCCTCTAGCTCGTTTGTTTGAAAGTAATCTGCAATAATAGGACTAGCAGCCTGCATAACAATACAGATTAAAATCCCCAAAAGAATATTGATCCAAAATAAAGTGGACAACTGTCTATTTGTTGCATGATGCTTTTGAATAACAGCTGCCCCTAGTCCAAGTTCGACAAAAATCTGTGCAAAAATAATGATGGTTGTCAACATGCCTATCATGCCAAATTCCCTTGCACTCATTGCATTACCTAGTATTACAAACTGCCCCATCTGTAATAGAGTAATGACTAACGTCGCTATACTAGTCCATTTTGCTCCACTGTTAATTTTGCTTTTAATGGAGTCCAATTACCTAGCACCTTCTCCTGTTAAGACAACCTTTATTGTTTTTAACAAAATGATCATCTCTAAAGTAAACGTCACATTATTAATATATTGAAGATCGTACTTGAGCTTTTCCTCTGGCGAAATATCATATCCGCCATTCACTTGTGCAAGACCTGTCAACCCAGGTTTCACAAGAAGCCTATTGGAAAACCCATCAATCTCTTCACTAAATTTCGCTGTAAAAGACGGTCTTTCTGGTCTTGGTCCAATTATGGACATATCGCCTTTTAATACTGAAAATAGTTGGGGTAATTCATCAATTCGCGTTTTTCTTATAAAGGTCCCGACTTTTGTAATTCTTGGATCATTTACTTCCGCCCATTTTTCGCCATCTTTTTCTGCATCATTTCTCATCGAGCGCAATTTAATTAAACGAAAGCATTTCCCATTCTTTCCGACCCTTTTTTGAATATAGAAGGGTGAACCTGGGGAATCTACTCGAATAAGAATAGCAAACAATAGAATGAATGGGAGTGAAATCACAATACCTATACTTGCTATAAAGAGATCCATCATTCTTTTAAAAAATGGATAAGAGGAAACTTTTTTTGATGACGTAAGTTTATTTGCTTGTACAATTGATATCTCTTTTAAAATATGGATACTCCTGTTAGCCTGCATTTTTTTCACCTCAAAGTTTTATCTATCTGGGCTATTTACAAATTTAGTATATGGTTCTTTTGTTAATAAATCGTTGAATCTATTTTAAAGAATGGTAAATGATTGTAAATTTCCAGTTATTTTTCGATATACATGGATGATTTTTATGGAATGAGGTGGTGATCCATTAATGGAATTTGACTGTATATTTTGTGTGGTAGTCTTTTGCAGAGGAAGCTAATTCTGTCTGTTACGGTCCCTTGCTGTTTTTCTTGTTTACGGGCTCAGAGAACGCTTCTCTGTTACCTTCTCTTCCTGTTTTTCTTGCTTATGGGCTCAGAGAACGCTTCTCTGTTACCTTCTCTTCCTGTTTTTCTTGTTAATGGGCTCAGAGAACGCTTCTCTGTTACCTTTTCTTCCTGTTTTTCTTGTTAATGGGCTCAGAGAACGGCTCTCTGTTACCTTTTCTTCCTGTTTTTCTTGTTAATGGGCTCAGAGAACGGCTCTCTGTTACCTTTTCTTCCTGTTTTTCTTGTTACCAGACTCAGAGAGCGCTTCTCTGTTACCTTCTTCTCCTGTTTTTCTGGCTCCCGGGCTTAGATAAAGCTTCTCTATTACCGTCTCCTCCTATTTTTCTCACTCCCCGGGCTCAGAAGTCCCACTCTGTCCCTTTCCAAAATAAAATAGGACTGCCCATCAACCGACATCGGTTGACAGACAATCCTTACTCAAAATCAAAAATCAATTTAATAATAATGTGACTATTCCAATGAACAGTACACTGCATAAACACCATGAATCTTGTTTTTTCCAGTTGATTCTCCGAAAAGTAGATCTTTTTATTCCAGATCGATATCCTTTTACATCCATCATATTAGCCATATCCTCTGCTCTATTTATCGAACTAACAAATAAAGGAAGAAAAATTGGCACTAGTGTTTTCATTTGCTGAAATAATGAACCTTCGCCAAACACTGTACCTCTTGCTCTTTGGGCATCCATTACCTTTTGGGTTTCATCTAGTAAATTAGGAATGAAACGTAAGGAGATAGATAGCATGATGCTTATATCATCAATCGGAACTTTTACAAAGCGTAATGGTGATAATAATTTATTTATCCCATCTGTCAAATCGATTGGTTTCGTTGTTAATGTTAAGACCGTTGATAAAAATACCATCATGACAAAACGGCTAAAGATAAAAATTCCATTTATTAAGCCGTACTCTGAAATGGTAATTGGTCCCATAGTTACATATACGTTGCTTCCAGAAGTAAATAGCACTTGTAATACCACTGTGAATAAGATAAGCCAAATCATTGGTCTTACTCCCCGTACATAAGTACGAAATGGAACTTGTGATAAATGCATGATAGAAAATGTGATGAGCCATAAAAATAAGTAGGCTTGCCAACTATCTGCTATAAATAGCATCACTATAAGTAAAATGACTGAAATCATTTTTGCCTGAGCATCTAACCGATGAAGCCATGATCCTCCAGGAAAATATCTCCCTAAAATTAATTTATTCATACCAATCCCACCATAACCAAAGCATCTGCTAGCTCATCTAACGTTAGGCATATCTTTGGTAATTTCATTCCTGTTTCCTGTTCAATTTTTATTTGATAGCGCCGAGCCTGTGGCAATTCAAGTCCCCAACTCTCTAGTAAATCTGAATCTGTAAAAATCGTTTTTGTTTTTTCGTATTTTATTATTTTTCCTTGATCCATTAAAATAACACGATCAGCGTATAAAGCTACATCCTCCATGTCATGCGTAACCAAAATGGTAGTTAAGCCTTCTTGTTGATGCCAACTAGAAATGAGAGACATAATTTCTTTTTTTCCCTGTGGATCTAATCCAGCACCAGGTTCGTCTAGAACAAGCACAGCAGGTTCCATTGCTAAAATCCCTGCAATTGCAACTCGTCTTTTCTGCCCCCCCGATAAGGAAAACGGGGATTTTGATAAAATGGATGGCTCTAGCCCCACTAACTCAATCATCTTTTTAGCAGTTTTTTTCGCTTCTTCTAAAGGCACGCCAAAATTCATGGGCCCGAAGCAAATATCTTTTTCCACTGTTTCAGCAAATAATTGGGACTCTGGAAATTGAAAGACCATTCCCACTTGTTTACGAATGTTCCGGATATCCTTTTTAGGATACGGTTGCTTAATGACTGTTTCTCCAATACGTACACTGCCTTTTGTCGGTAGAAGCAAGCCATTTAATATCTTTAACAAGCTAGATTTCCCAGCACCAGTTCTTCCAATGAGCGCTGTAAAAGTCCCTGATTCAATTGTAAGATTTACGGTATTTAATACGTTGGATTTACGGATTGGTCCGAGCTGATAATTTGCTGACACATCCTTTAATTCGATTTGCATATCCATAACACCATTTCTGCTTCTGTCATATATTTTTCTGGAACATTACACTTTCTATTTTTCAATGCATTTCTTAGTTTTTCTGCAAAGGGCTTTTCAAGTGATGAATCGGTGAAAAATAGCTGGGAAGGACTTTCTATTTTCGCTACTTTCCCTTGCTTTATGACCATAACTTTATCTGCATGGGCTGCTTCCTCCATATCATGAGTAATCGATAGGATTGTCATTCCTTTGTTTGTTAACTTACGTATTGTGTCCATTAATTCCTTTCTGCTTCTCGGATCCAACATAACAAAAGCTTCATCCAAAATGAGCACCTTTGGCTGCAATGCAAGCATTCCTGCGATTGCAACTCTTTGTTTTTGACCACCTGATAATTGAGAAGGATCTGCCATCCGATACTCGGTCATTCCAACATCTTCTAATGCCTTATCCACTCTTTCTCTCATTTGTTTATATGGCATATTTATATTTTCCAGTCCGAAAGCAACATCATCCTCTACCGTTGTTCCAATGAACTGATTTTCAGGATTTTGAAAAACGATGCCGATATCCCAAGATACTGATTCTTTCCTTAAAACTGTTCCGTTTATTTTCAGTTGTCCTGCATCAGGTTGAAGCAATCCAACAAGCAAATGAGCTAACGTGGATTTACCACTTCCATTATGACCAATAAGTGCGGTCCATTCCCCTTCTCTTAATTGAAAGGAAACATCTGATATATTGCTCCTGTCCTGTTTTTTATCATATCGAAAGCTTAATCCTTCCACTTCCAAAACAACACCCAAACTAATCCCCCCTATCCCTAAATAGAAAAGTGCAAGTCTCTTAGTGATCAGTAAATTTCTTATCTAATAATGAAAGACATTGCTAAAGACACTACTAGAAATCCATTAACAATAATCAAGTTTTTCACAGCTAAACTAAATGTTTTTGATTTAACTTGGAGTTCATTAAAAATCCGCATATGCTTATATACTGGTAAAATAGCAACTAAGCTTAATAACGCTATTATTGGTAGTAAATGTAGAAAGACTGAAATCAAAATAGCAACAAAAGATCCTACATAAAGCCCGTTATACAGCCATAAGGAATATTTTTTGCCTAGATAAAACGGCAAGGTAAAGCGATGATTCTTAATATCTTCTTCTACGTCACAAATATTATTTGCAAGCATAAGGTTTGCTATCGTAAACATACATGGTAAAGACACAATAATGATTTCTATTATTTTTATCAGGTTAACTTGGAGAAATATCATTTCCTTTTCCCAAGTCAAAGCGGCAATTCCAACATCAAAGGCATTTACATATACCGTTAGAAAAACGATACCAAACCCCATCGTAACTCCAGAAAACACTTCTCCTAAAGGCATTCTTGATAAGGGAATTGGCCCAAAGGTATACAAAATTCCAATGCAAAAGCATATAAATCCAATTAAAAGTACAAGTAAGTCTGTCTCGATACTAAGCCAGATTCCCAACCCTGTTGCCATTAAAAAGAGCGTAAGTATCGTTGCGATAACCGTGCTTTCTTTTATCCCTTCCTGCCCAATCACGTTTTTTTCTTTCCTATATTCATCACTTTTCGCTTTTCGATAATCCATATAGTTATTTATTGCTGTTGTTGTTAAATCAAAGATGAGCATAGAGCTAAAGAATATAAGCGTATTTTTCAAATGAAATGCATCGTATCGGTATAATACAAATAATATCCCGATGAAAAACGGAAAAACACTAGCTATTTTTGTTTGGATTTCTACTAACTTTAAAAATGAACGAATCGACATGCCTTACGCCTCCCTCTTCCTTATTAGTTCGCTATTTCAAATTTATCATTCGTTAAAGTAAATTTATCTTTTAGTCCCGATGTTAAGTAAACCTTCTTATCTTTTGTTACAAAAATAGCTTCCATTCCATCCATTTGTTCTACTGCTTTTAATCCTTCATCTACTCCTTTTATAAATATCGTTGTCGAATATCCATCCCCATCAAACGACTTATCAGAAACAATGGTTATTCCCGCAACATCATTATTTACAGAATAACCTGTTTTAGGGCTAAGAATATGATGATATTTGACACCATCAACTTCCAAATAACGTTCATATATTCCTGATGTTACAATGGATGTATCCGTTTCTTCCATTTTCCCTACCATTTCTCCTCTGTCTGAAAATGGATCCTGAACACCAACTTCCCAAGGCTTTCCTGATGCATTCTTTCCTTTTACATAAATGTTTCCGCCTAAATCGATAATGGCAGATTTCACCCCATTATCCTCTAATACCTTCACAACTTCGTCTGTAATAAACCCTTTTGCAATTCCTCCTAAGTCCAACATCATTCCTTGTTCTGGCAAATAGACGGTTTGCTTCTCTTCATTTAATTCTATCTTTCTATAATTAATAAAAGGGAGGATTTCATCTATCTCTGCTTGAGTCGGCTTTTTTTCATCTGGAAATCCGATATGCCACAAATTAGTAAGGGGACCAATTGTGATATCAAAATCGCCTCCTGAGTATCCACTATAATCTTTTCCTGCTTTCACCAAACGATAGATATCATCTGGTACCTGTACTGGTTTTAAACCAGCATTTTCATTGATTTCGTCAATAATCGATCCTTCTTCATTGACTGTAATTTGACTTGCAAGCAGCTCTATTCGATCGAATACTTGGTTCAATACTTCTTCTTTATCTTTATCAAAGATTTTAATGGTTACTACTGTTCCCATTAAGAATTCCGTTTTTTTATAGGGGGTACTCGTTACCCCTGTGTCTGTATCCTTTTGCTTGCCACAGCCTACTAATAAAAAGAGGGAAAGTAACAAAATCGCCGCCTTTTTTAATTTTTTCATTAAACCCATTCCCTTCTATGAATATCACATTATAGTTATTTACTATTTTTTGTTGATTACCTAAAAGCCGCCATTTATTTCACAATGTGAACTTTTTCACATTTATAACATCGTCATTTTATCATTGCATTCTCTTACTGTCTATCGACTTTTTAGTGTACAAAACCCTGTAAAACAGCTCATTTCCGGATTAATCATTGTCGTAATAGTGTTTATCAGTGACCTTTTAAAATATGGAGAATTTATGACAAAAATCATTCATTCGTAATTGTTGCAAAAATGTGAACAACCGTAATTTTTAAATGTATACATTCTATGAAGTCCATAGACAGATAAAAACCACATTGTTATATTAGTATTGTTCAAAACTTCACAAGAAAGAAATTAACCAATTAAGGGAGTGAATAGGAAGAATGGACAAAAAAAATATTGTCATAATCGGAGCAGGTTATGCAGGCGTTCATGCCGCAAAAAAGCTTGCTAAAAAGTATAAAAAAGATGATTCAGTTTCCATTACACTTATAGATAGACATTCCTATCATACAATGATGACTGAATTACATGAGGTTGCTGCACACAGAGTAGAACCAGATGCTATTCAATTTGATTTACGTCGTTTATTTAATCGCACAAAGGTGAAATTAGTTACAGACAATGTTAAACATGTTGATTATCAAAGTAAATTAGTAACGACAGAACACGGACAATTTTCCTTCGATTATTTAATCTTGGGAATGGGTGGCGAACCAAATGATTTTGGCACACCTGGAGTACAAGAAAACGGATTTACCCTTTGGTCTTGGGAAGATGCTGTTAGATTAAGAGAGCATATTGAGAAAATCGTTCGTAAAGCAGCTAACGTTCATGACGAAGCTACTAGAAAAGCAATGCTAACCTTTACTGTCTGTGGTTCTGGGTTCACAGGAATTGAAATGGTTGGGGAACTTATTGAATGGAAAGAGAGATTGGCGAAAGACTATAAATTAGACGCAGAAGATATTACTTTATATGTGGTCGAAGCTGCTCCTACTATATTAAATATGCTTGAGCGCAGAGATGCTGATAAAGCAGAAAGCTATATGGTGAAACAAGGCGTTAAGATCCTAAAAAGCTCTCCAATCGTTGAAGTAAAAGAAGATGCTATTGTTTTAAAATCCGGCGAAGAGCTTCCAACCTATACGCTTATTTGGACTGCAGGGGTTCGCGCAAATTCTGATACAAAAGATTATGGTATGTCTGCAGGAAGAGCAGGACGTTTAAAAGTAAATGCTCATATGGAATCAGAAGATTATAAAGATGTATATGTAGTTGGTGACTTAGCATATTTTGAAGAAGAGCCTGGAAAGCCTACTCCTCAAATTGTTGAAGCTGCTGAACAAACTGCTCTAACAGCTGCAAAGAATATCATTGCAGAGATTAGCGGCGGCGAAAAAGAAGCATATAAAGGGAAATACCACGGGGTAATGGTATCAATCGGAGCTAGATACGGTGTTGCGAATTTAAGTGGTATGCATTTAAGTGGCTGGTTTGCAAACTTCATGAAACATATGGTTAATCTATATTATTTCTTTGGCATCGGAAGCGGCTATTATATGTACCAATATGTGATGCATGAGTTTTTCCATACAAAAGATAAACGTAATATATTCCGTGACTTCTTAACACGCTATGGAAATGTTCTTTGGAGTTTACCTTTACGTGTCTTTGTTGCAGGTTTCTGGATAATAGAAGCTTGTGCAAAACTTTGGGGTGAATCTACATGGAAAGATTCTATCTCTAGCTGGTCTAAGGTTCCAAACCTATTCAATGGTCTAGGAGAAGATTCTTGGCTAACAGCTACTAGTGTAAAAATGCCGTTTGAATGGCTACAAACTGCAACAAGCGGTGCGAGTGAAGCCGCTACTTCTACTGACTTTGCGACACCGATTTTAAGCAAAATGCCATTCTGGTTTGAATGGATTATGAAAATCATGCTGCCAACACCAGAAGTTGCACTATTTATGCAAAAAATGATGATCTTTATTGAATTAGCAATTGGATTAGCAATTCTAGCTGGTTTATTCACATGGTTAGCAAATGCTGCGAGTGCTGCTTTCTTAGTAATGTTTACACTAACTGCAATGCTTGGATGGGATAAAGTTTGGGCATTGCCAGCATCAATCGCCTTGATGAACGGATCTGGTCGTACATTTGGATTAGATTATTGGGTTATTCCGTTCCTTCAAAGAAAATTAGGTGACTGGTGGTACGGAAAAGAACGAGCGATTTATAAGGATTATAAGTAATGAAATAATATGCTAGAAACATAGAGAATGCATTATTTTCCATGTTTCTAGCAATCCTCCTGAATCAGTAAAGGAGAAAAAAGAAGCTAATTGAATTTATTCCTTGATCATGTCTAAAAGCTAAGCTTTGAAATTAGTTGGTTGCTTTTTGCTCCAAGCTCTTTATTTGACTATAGGGTTTATTCCTTTGAATGAAGAGGAAGATCAAAATTCACTCTATTCTTTTTTGTCCTATACTGATTAATAGGTATCAGTATTTATTTAACCTACAATCAACTTATTTATAGGAAAAATAACATCCGCAAGAATGGAAGTTGAGAATATGACGAAAAATCAACGCCTTGTATATATAGCACTGCTTGCGTCACAAGCTGTAATAATAAGCTTACTAGAACGGGCTATTCCATTTCCATTTGCCTTTGCACCTGGAGCAAAGCTTGGATTAGCAAATATTATTACATGCTTAGCTCTTTACACACTTCCTACAAGAGATGCATTTAAAGTAATTGCGATTCGCCTTTGCTTAGCGACACTATTAGGAGGAACGCTTTCTACCTTTATGTATAGTGCAAGCGGGGCTCTGTTAAGCTTTATTGGCATGTGGAGTGTAAAGCAGCTTGGCACCAAACGAATTAGCTTAATAGGAGTAAGTACCACCGGGGCTATTCTCCATAATATTGGTCAATTAGCTGTTGCAAGCTTTGTTGCACAAACATGGACTGTATTTTTATATTTGCCTATTTTATCCTTTATCGGCATCTTATCAGGAATAGCCATAGGAATACTTGCCAACTATCTAATCACACATGTAGAAAAACTACAATATTATAGAGATTTATCGGAAATAAACGAATCTAGTAATGAAAGAGGTTAGAGTATGCGTGTACATCAAATGTGGGATACGTATCCGGAATTAAAGAATGATTTGTCAAAAGTACTTCAATTAATTGAAAGCAATATTCGTGTTCGTGACAAAGTAGTAGAAAAAACGATTAAAGATTTAATCTATTCAGGTGGCAAATTACTTAGACCTGCTTACTCCCTGCTTTGTTCACAAGTAGGTCCTTCTAAAGACAAAAACCGCGCGATAGCAGTTGCAGCTGCATTGGAAACATTGCATATGGCTACATTAATCCATGATGACGTTATTGATGAATCACCTACACGGCATAATATTCCCACAATCCATGCTCATAATGGAAATAAGTTTGCCATCTATGCAGGTGATTATCTATTCTGCGTTTGTTTTACGATCTTATCTAAACACGCAACGTCTCTATCTCATTTAGAATTTAATGCTCGTAGCATGGAAAAAATTTTAAGCGGAGAATTAGATCAATTAAATGCTCGATATCAATCTAAAGTGACGGTTAAAAATTACTTAACAAGAATCTCTGGAAAAACTGCCCAGCTTTTTGCTGTAAGCTGCTATTCCGGTGCTATAGAAAGTGAAGCTAGCCGACCACTCGCTATGAACGCTTGGAATATGGGACATTATATCGGCATGGCCTTTCAAATTATGGATGATATTCTAGATTATAAAGGAGATAGCTTAACATTAGGCAAGCCTGTGTTGGCAGATATTAAACAAGGTCATTATAATTTGCCGCTCATTTATGCAATTCAAGCGAATCCTAAAGAACTGATTCCTATTTTAGATAAAAAAGACGCGTTGACTGATGAGGATATGCAACAGATTTCTGAACTTATTTCTAAATATAAAGGGGTAGAAAAAGCAGAACTCCTTGCTAAAAAATATACTGAAAAAGCAATCAAACAACTTAATAAATTACCTGATGGAGATTATAAACAGCATCTTTATGCCATTACAAATAGTTTATTGAAACGGAAAGTGTAATCTTTCTAAAAAATCCGAGCCTTTCTATCCAAGTTGATTATAGATTGGACTCGGATTTTTTCTGTTAAATAGCCACTATTAGCTTGTATACTTATCTTTAAATTCCCAAAATCCCGGAATACTTTCTAAATCATATTGATAAGCAGACTCTATTAGCATGATTTTCAGTTCTTGTGAGAGATCCGTCCTGTCATTCGGATTTGTCCTATTCATTAGTTTATTGACCTTTGGCTCAAACAGCTTAATTAATTCCATTAACATTTCAGGATCTACTTTTGCTCTTTTTACGATTGTATACATATCTGTCATTTGCCATTTTCCTTTCGTTGATTTGGTTTCATTTCGTTCCATTCCTTCAGAAGCTGATCTATTTTTTTGTCTAATCGAAGCAGAACAAATAATGATAATGTTAAGGGAAAACCAAAGTTACTGATCATTGTCATCCATTGAGTCATATCTATCAATTCCATCCACCTTCCTCCTTCCGTTCATAAATGAAAGAATTCGTTGTAAAGCTACTTTTCGTGTTTTTGAAACATATTGTTGCGATGTACCAATTGTTCGAGCAATTTCTGTATCCGTTAATTTATATAGATATGCATAGGTTAGAATGTCTCGTTGTGAAGTGGTCAAACTAAGAATGGCTGAATAAATCATCTTATCTGCAATATACTCCTCCACACTTGCTCGCAAGACCTCCTTCTCCACCATCCTTTCTATTTCAGCCTCTTTATCATATAGAGTAATGTCCTTCTCTCCCCCAGCTTCCCTTTCAGCAAGTATTAACGGAAATCTTTTCTGATACATTGTTAAGTTTTTATTAAAATTAATGGTGCTATACTCCATGGAAGAAGTAATATACGCAGTAAATCGAATGGTAAAAAAATGCTTTTTAAAGGCTTCATCCAGCTTTTCTTTATTTTCCTTTGTTGGGAATTCTATCGCCTTTTTTAATAGAAGTAAATTTATCTTTTTTTCCAAAAAGCTTTTTACAATTGGATTGCTTAATAATGATTTATTATCCTGCAAGAACGCGGTAAAAGCCTCTGATTGAAAAGAACGGCATTCCTTCATACTCAAGCCTCCCAAAAGGAACATATGTTCTGTTTTTGTTGTAAAAAAAGGGACTAATCTTCATTAGCCTCTTTCTATTCATATATGCTATTTCTACCTCCTTCTATATTATAAAGAAAGATTTATCGTAAAAATAACAACCACTTGTCCTAATTTCATTTAATCGATTACGGATAACTTAATATCAAAGATAACATTGTATGTATTCTCTTCCAATACGACAAAAGTCCAATTTTTTGCTAAAATCGATGTAAAGGAATGAAAGGATTCCTTCGATAAAGTGATTGTTCCCAATACTTCTCCTCGGTCCTCAAAGTCTCTTCCCTCTACTAATTGATATTTTAATGATAAAAGTCTTTTTAACGTTCCCTTTGTTAAAAAGGTTATTTCATATTCATCTGCAATAATCGCTTTTACGCTTGTCTTATTTTTTTCATAATAGGAGAAAAGTGTTTCCCAATCAGGCAAAGCATTACCACAGCTTTGAAAAAAAATAAGATCCTTGCTTTCCAAAGCCTGTATAATCGCTTCTTCCTTATATCCATTACTTTTTACTTGTTCCAGCATTATCGCATAATTCAACGCTACTTTTACCACAAAAAACCTGCTCCCTTCACATTTCATATTGATTTCAAAACGAGAAAAAGATAAATTGATAGAAAGACTTTTATTAAACAGCCTTCTTTTTACTATTGAATAGTTTAAGTATAATCTATTTTAAAAGGAGTGAGGAAGAATGATTAAACAAAATCCATTTGTTCCATTTAGCATTGCAATGGTTACCCCGTTTGATGATAAGGAAAATCTCTCATTAAGCGGTATTTATTCTTTAATAGATTACTATAAAAAAAATCAGGTTCCTGCACTGCTTATCAGTGGTTCAACAGGAGAGCAGCATTCGATGTCCATCGAGGAACGCATAACCCTCTTACGAGAAGCACGGTTAGCTGGAGAAGAAAAGCTCCTTCTTATCGGAGGAGTTGCTGCTGTAAGAACATCTGACGCTATTCGATTGGCGGAAGCTGCCCAACGAGAAAATCTAGATGGAATTATGCTAGGGTTTCCTCCTTATTTACGAATGAGCCAAAGAGAAGCAGCTGAATACGTGAAAAAAGTGTGTGCTGTGACTGATTTACCAATTATGCTCTATAATAATCCATCACGTACTGGATTTAACTTAGAATTAACTACTTTATACGATTTAGTAGAGTCCTGTCCGCAAATCCAAGCTTTAAAGGAAGCAGGTAATCCTAGCAATGCACCTCTAGTAAAAAATAAGCTTGGTCCTTCCTTCTCCGTGTTAACTGGATTCGATATTCATCTTTTAGATAATATGCAAAACGGTTATGACGGAATCACTAGTATAATAGGAAATATTTTTCCAAAAGAAATACAACAAATTGTTCAATTGGGAAAAAATAATGAATGGAAACTTGCAGAAGACCAATTGTCTAAACTACTGCCAACCATGCATACCATCTTAGAAATAGGAACACTGCGAGCCATCAAATATGTACTAACAGAAAATAATATTAATGCAGGAATATGTAGAGAGCCACTATCCATTTTGAGTAAACAAGAAAAGGCATCATTAAGCGATATTTTTAATAAAGGAGAGGTACGATGAAAAAGTACAGTAAATTCCTCCTATTATTAGCCTTATTGATTTTAGCCTCTTGTAGCAATAATGGAGAAAATACCTCTTCCTCTAAAAAAGAAACGTTTTCTTTAACGATCTCTGCAGCAGCAAGCATGCAAGATTCATTAAATACGATCAAGAAGAAATTCGAGGAGGAACATCCAGACATTACATTAACCTTTAACTTTGGTTCATCAGGAGCTTTGCAGCAACAGATTGCTCAAGGAGCACCGGTTGATTTATTTTTCTCAGCTGCACAGGATAAGCTAGATCTTTTGGTTGACGATGGACTGATTAAAGAGTCCGATCATATCGACTTAGTAAAAAACAATTTAGTTCTGATTACAAATAAACAATCTAATGTAACGATTAATCGTTTCGCTGATCTTGAAACATTAGATAAGGAAAAAATCGCCATCGGCATACCAGAATCAGTACCCGCAGGAAATTATGCGAAAGAGACGCTTCAAACTCTTCACATATGGGAAAAAGTACAGGAGAATATCATTACCGCAAAAGATGTTCGTCAAGTATTGTCATATGTTGAAACAAACAATGTGGCAGCAGGGATTGTTTATGGAACAGATGCAAAGACATCTGATTCTGTAGAAGTCGTTGCCACTGCGGAGGAATCAAGTCATTCCCCGATTGTCTATCCGATTGGCATCATCAAGGACAGCAAAAATTACGAGGCAGCAAAAACGTTTTATGACTATCTGCAAACACCAACTAGTTTAAAGGTTTTCGAGGAAGATGGATTTATTGTTAACTAAAGAGGAATGGTCAAATTTTTGGTCCCCCCTCTGCCTATCCTTACAAGTTTCTCTGGTTGCCACTATTGTCGTCATAGTTAGTGGCACAATACTTGCTGCCAAGTTAGCCAGAAAAAAATTTAAGGGAAAGGCATTGCTTGAAACTTGTTTACTTTTGCCAATCGTTCTTCCTCCAACTGTTACTGGTTTCCTACTACTCGTTCTGTTTGGTAGAAATAGTATCCTCGG
Source organism: Niallia sp. HCP3S3_B10 (assembly GCF_052064465.1). Taxonomy (NCBI): domain Bacteria; kingdom Bacillati; phylum Bacillota; class Bacilli; order Caryophanales; family Bacillaceae; genus Niallia; species Niallia sp. HCP3S3_B10. The sequence continues at coordinate 118,251 of NZ_JBQHVO010000005.1, forward strand.
TAAAGTAATCGAATGGATCTTTCATCAGCCTGTCATTTTTACATGGTGGGCTGCAGTAATTGCTGCATTTATCGTATCCTTTCCTTTAATGTATCAATCAGCTAAAGCAGGATTTATTCAAATTGATCGCTCAATCGAGGAGGCAGCACGAGTCGATGGGGCAAATGAATGGAAAGTACTCACATCCATTTCCATTCCACTTGCTTCCCACTCTATCCTTTCTGGAAGTATCCTTAGCTTTGCCAGAGGGCTAGGAGAATTTGGGGCCACCTTAATGTTTGCAGGGAATATTCCTGGAAAAACACAAACCTTGCCTACCGCTATTTATGTTGCTATCGATAATGGAAATATGCGAATGGCTTGGATTTGGGTACTATCCATCACGATTATTTCTTTTATAATGCTAGCTTTGTGCCAGCCGAAGCAACGATAATCTTTTCCTTTGACAATGTATTTCCTTATAAAGTAGTGTTAATACTTCTTACTGCAGAGGACATATTATGAAAGCAACAGACAAGCATATCATTTGGCACTTTCCCTCTCTCTGTTTTAATCTAAAATGGACAATAATCCACATTTTTGTGGAATTAAGGAGATGATTTTGTATGAAAATTACGTATCATGGTCAATCCACTATTGAAATTAGTACAGAAGGAAAATCATTGGTTATTGATCCGTTTATTAGTGGCAATCCTTCCGCAGTTTCTAAAGTGGAGGAAATGAAAGTAGATGCTGTTCTTTTGACACATGCTCATATGGATCATATTCTCGACGCTGCACCAATCGCTAAAGCAAATAATGCCCCGGTTGTCGCTAATCCAGAATTAGCTGCCTATATGTCATGGAAGGGCGTGGAAACAATTGGGATGAATATCGGAGGAACACTGGATTTAGAATTTGCAAAAGTGAAAATGACACATGCATTCCACAGCTCAGGGATTATTGATGAAGAAAATAAAAACATCTTATATGGCGGAATGCCAGCTGGATATATTATTGAAGCAGAGGAAAAAGTGTTGCATCACGCTGGAGACACTGGACTATTTGGCGATATGAAAATGATTGGGGATCGTCATAATTTAGATGTTGTTTTCCTACCAATCGGAGACCATTTTACAATGGGAACTGAAGATGCACTACAAGCAGCCGAATGGTATCAAGCAAAACTAATTATTCCTATTCATTACAATACATTCCCTGTTATTGAACAAGACGCAAAAGCATTTGTCAACAAGCTTGAAGAACTTGGATTTAAAGGGAAAGTATTAGAGTTAGGTGAGACCTTCGAATTATAAGAAAACGGAGGCGCCGTACAAACTGGAAGAACTTCGACTGATATAAAGGAAACACGATGAGCGTTAGTGAATCGATGTTGACTTATCGTGGGGAGAAGATCTGAAAGTTTGCTAGGCGGTATTCGCTGGAGCTAGACAATAAGATAAGCGGAGAGCACCCGGTTAGGGGCGTGTAGGCTTCAGAAAATTTCTACTTTCTTAACAGTTAATAAAAATATTTTAGTAAGAAGTCCAGCCTTCATCAGCTGCGATGTTCCTGCTGATTTAATTTGCGCTTATCACTTTCTATATGTACATCTAGAAACCTTTAATGTCTCCAATTAACAGCAAAATCAATTAAAATATTTGAACATGTACAAAGACATGCCTTGTTTTATAAGCTAGTTTTTTCTTCTGACTTCCTATATGATCACCAACAGCATATTTATCAGACTTTAAAGAATGTGAATAAAGAAGATTTTGAGTATGCACTAGTAGATTCACACATCAACCGAAATCTTCCTATCAGTTATCAGGCTAATGCAATTGTCGGGATGATTAGGGAGTGGTTCAAGGGGGATTTTGGTATCCTTGTGAATATATGGCGGAACAATTATTAGCATTTATTCATAGTAACCAGTCACCCCCATCAAAAATCAAGATATTAAACTAATTTCATTAGATTTGACACCAAAGAAGGCTGATATCGCGCAAATAAAAGGGATATCAGCCTAAGTTTTGGCTTTTATTATCCAAAACTATTGCATTATCAGCATAAGTTTCGTTTTTTCAGTCAATGTTTCATTTTATCAGCCAAATCTTCTCCTTTATCAGCCATTGTTTCATTTTATCAGCCAAAACTCCTCCTTTATCAGCCATTGTTTCGTT